>JANQPK010000353.1 GCA_028289505.1 Cyclobacteriaceae bacterium | reverse complement strand
GAAATCAAGGCCTGTTCGATGGTCTTATTGGTATTACGCAATTGGAAGGTCTCTGAAACCGATAACGGAAAACCCAGGTAGTCAATACCTTTCAGTTTTGCGGCATCTTGGGCACCCCGTATATTGGCTATAATCGCTAGCAGTTTAGATTTAGCATGGTCTAAATCCAAACCTTCTAATACCTGGGCAGTATCGCTCATTTGAGGAATGGCCTTGGCACTAACAAAACTGCCAAAATCCACGGTATGGAAGCCAACTTTTAGCAGTTGGTTGATGTAGCTGATCTTTCGGTCAGTAGGTACAAATCCAGGCAAACCCTGCATGGCATCCCTGGGACATTCAACAATTTTCATACAGTTAAATTATGAATTAGAAATGAAAAAGTTGGCAGTCTTCAATTGGCAATTCTCAGTCTTCAGTAGGCGCATGCCAACTGCCAACTTGTGACTGAAGTTTTTGGTGCATTCTTTAATGTAGTTACAAGAACGAGCAAATTCGGTCCAGACTTGCAATTCACTGTTTCACCATCGCCGTCAACGCATTTAGTTCAATCTAAAGTCTACAAATCCCAATCTTGTCAAATTACTGCCGACTGAAAACTGCCGACTGAAAACTGTCCACTGAAAAACTGCCCTGAATTTCTTAACTTACCATTTCTCTAGCACAAACCGGAACTGAACCAATGAAACTACTTGCATCTCTCCTGGTACTTATCGGGCTCACCGTTTTCGTATGGTGGGAATCAAAGCATTCCCAAGCCAAAAACATTGCCCAATCAGAGGTATCGAATCCAATCATTGAAGAAAAAATACTTGAATCAGATATGGCCAAGGCAGCTGCGGATCTTATGGCCACCCTGGATCAGGCTCAAAAAGATGAAGCCATGCTTCCATTTGATGACGACGAACGGTCCTTTTGGCATTTTACCCCTTCTCCTCACCGGGGTTTGACCTGGGAAAAGATGAATGATAAACAAAGAGCAGCCTTAACCAAATTGCTGGAAACAGGTCTGAGCAAAAAGGGATTGCAAAAAACCAGGGAGATCATGGCGCTTGAAGCGGTTTTAAGAGAAATTGAGGGGCGCGAACCCGGAGATCGTTACCGTCACCCGGAGCTCTATTACTTCATGCTATTTGGGGATCCAAAGGATACTGCTTGGGGCTGGCGGTTTGAGGGCCACCATGTTTCACTAAACTATACTTCGGTATCGAACCAACTTTCGGTTACACCAGCATTCATGGGAGCAAATCCTGCAGAGGTACCAAGCGGTCCTCAAAAGGGAAAGCGAGTGCTATCTGAGGAAGAAGATCTGGCTCGTGATTTACTGGCATCTTTTGCAGAAGATCAGTTGAAAAAGGTGATTATCGCGGATCAGGCACCGGAGGAGATTGTCACTGGCATGGACCGTAAGGCGATGATGGGGAAACAAGAGGGGTTATTCTTTAAAGATATGGACTCCAATCAACAACAATTACTGCGTAACTTAATCCAACTCTACCTGGATAATATGGAATCCTCTATCGCTAAAGAGCAATTGGCCAAAATAAAAGCTGATGGTTGGGACAATATCAGTTTTGCCTGGTCCGGCGAAACTGAACGAGGCCCTGGAAAAGCGCACTATTATCGTATTCACGGACCCAGTATGCTAGTAGAATACGATAATATTCAAAATAACGCCAACCATATTCACACCGTTTGGCGTGACCTGAAAAACGATTTTGGCGAAGACCTTTTAAAGCAGCACCATCAACAGAAACACTAGAAGCCCCACAGGTATCAAACAACCGTTTTGTCTGAGAACACGCTTTTTCTAATTCCCGACATTAGCGGGTTCACCGAGTTTGTAACTCAGACTGAAATCAGTCATGGTCAACACATCATTAGTGAGCTATTAGAGTTGTTGATCGACACCAATCATCTAGGATTGACGGTGTCAGAAGTGGAGGGCGATGCGGTGTTATTCTATTCTCAAGCAGTGCCTACTTTCAATCAACTTCTTGGTCTAGCACGATCCATGTTTATCAATTTTCACCAGCACCTTAAGCTATACCAAAAGAATCGAATCTGTGAATGTGGTGCCTGTCAAACTGCAGGAGGGCTCACCCTGAAAATTATAGCGCATGTGGGTCCCTCGGACTTCATTTCGGTTAAGGGAAAACAGAAAGTCTATGGTCAAGCGGTAATTCTAGCTCATCGCTTGTTAAAAAACAACATAGCATCGTCTGAGTACCTGCTCTTGAGTAAAGCCTATATGGAATTGCAGGTCAACCCTATCCCTTCCTCAGATTTCCCTTGGATAGAGCTTAAATCCGGAAGTATTGATTATGAATCCATTGGCACCGTTGACTACGTTTTTACCAAGCTCTCCCCCTTACATCAGGAGGTTCCCGAACCTGAAGTTCAAATATCGGCTACCATGCCAAAGCCAATTGAGGTGGATGTTCATATTGAAATGTCCAGGGACCAGGTGTTTGAGATTATTATTGATCTCAACCAGCGTATGGAATGGAACCGTTTTGCCAACTCCCTGGAGTTTGATAAACAGCAAATCAACCAGGTGGGCACTAAACATGTCTGTGTATTTGATTCCCAGACCATTGAGTTTGAGTCCGTAAAGACCGATTTTGGAACAGATAACCTGGTATACGGAGAAAAAATCGTGGATCTACCATCGTTTGCCAATGATATTACCATTTATTTTTTAGTGGGCCATGAAAAGAAGGGTAGCCGGGTACAATTGCAGGTGCACTATCAATTAAAATCCTGGGCTCGGATTATTATGAATCCCCTCTTCCGATATAAAAACAAACAGATCAATGAAAAAGTGTTGCAGCACCTAAAAGAATACTGTGAAAGTCAATCTAAGCGCTAAGATTCAGGATCTAACAGCTGTTTTTGGTGTAAAACCAAAAACAAATATTCTACTGCCGCTATCAGCAGCAAACCGTACCCCAAAAGCTCAACACATTCCTCCGCAGCATTTTTGACAGACCTGAAATAGCGTTCCTCCATAACCGCTTCCCAGAAAACCGTTCGTCCGAACAGTCTTGAAAAGATGAAGGTGGTCAAGAATCCAGCCAGCATGAAACCGGAGCTTAAACTACCAAAATAACCATCGAGGTCCTGCCAGAATCTATGCCGATATTTCCAAATCAATATCGCAGTGACTGTAATCATCAATAAGGCCAGGGATTGCCAGGCTCCATCAAAAACCTGCTCATTAAAAAAATTGTTGTATTCCCTTACCAATCCCACCATCGATATACCCGCCAGGGCAATACTTAAGCAGCGCCACCTGGAATAGTGATAAGCGCAATGTGCAAAAATTGCTACCATCACCAAAAGTATAAGCTGCTGAGTCCACTCAGTGAAGGTGGCTTCCATGAACTTCATTTCCTTTCCTGGTTGTGCGGCGTCCCAAAACATCAACTGACTCAATAGCAACATAAACAGCCCATAGATCACTATCCTGGATAGCACTTGCTTGATCACTGATGTTTTACTAAATGAAGTCATGATATCAGCCTCAGTTAAACTTCACAAAGATAGAATAACCAGTCTATTTGCCTAAACCAATGGCTTTGGCAGAAATTGTAATAGCAAAACAGAGGATCACGATCAGGCCCAGCCCGTAATCCAGGCCAAATTCCTCCGCCAGTAACCCGATTACCGGGGGACCAACCATGAAGCCCAAATACCCCATCCCGGATACTGAGGCAATACCACCTCCAGGTGATACCCCGGGAATGCTGGCAGCGGCACTGAATACGATGGGTACAATACAAGAGAGTCCGAGCCCGGCCAGCGTAAAACCCAGAATTGCGGTTCCGGGATTACCGATTAACAAGGCACCTGCGATTGTTATTGCCGCCAATATTCCTCCAGCCCACAGGATCTTTTTTGACCCTAGCCTGGGTATTAACAAATCGCCGTAAAATCTGCCTAGGGCCATAGTCAATGAAAATCCGGCGAACCCAAGTCCACCTAAAAATACGCTTCCCGACAAAGTATCCCGGATATAAATTGCACTCCAGTCCGCAATAGCACCTTCAGACAACAGTACACAGAAACCGATAAAGGCAAGCAGCAATAGTGATTTATTGGGAG
>JANQPK010000332.1 GCA_028289505.1 Cyclobacteriaceae bacterium | reverse complement strand
ATCGAAGCAAAGCCTCCAGATCTCCTGGTTTTCCCAAATAGCGTGCATACTCAAAAGTGCCTACCCGAATATGGCTTGATGCTACTCTGGTCAAAACCGCCCCATCATTTATTTGCTCACGATAAACTGGGTCTGTGGTTTTTACCACCGCCAAACTTCTGGTGGTGGGAATACCTAGGGCGTGCATGGCCTCACTGATCAAGTATTCCCTTAACATAGAATAGAAGGTAGCCTTACCATCTCCCCTTCTGGAATAAATGGTTTGACCAGAACCTTTGAGCTGCAGGTCGTACAAACCCTGATCGGTTTCTATCTCACCCAAAAGTACAGCTCGACCATCTCCCAGGCGGTTGAAATGCCCAAACTGATGCCCGGCATAAGCTTGAGCAATAGATTTGCTTTCCGGCACCAATTTATTTCCTGATAGATAAGACAACACCGTTGATGTATCACTCAAATACTCATTTACCCCTAAGTCATTTGCTAAATTCCCATTGAACAGAACCATTGCAGGATTACTGACTGTTTCTGGTGCTTGTACCGAGAACAGGCTTTTGGGCAATTGCGCGGCATAGGTATTTTTTAACCAGGACATAGTGGTGTTTTTTTATATAACAGCCACAAATTACTTTAGTTTTCCAACCTTATCCCGGTTAATGGTGTCTTTTAGATAGAAGCCTGATAAAACTACCATGAAGAAGCTATTATTTATGTTGTTCATCCCGTTTTTATGGATAGCCTGTGAAGATGACAGCCTAGAACCGGCAGAAAACCTTACTCAAAACTCAGAGGTAACCCTGACTGCCGATGCCAACCGCTTTAATTCCCTGAAAAGCAATCGCAGTTCTGATCCCTTCGTGATACGGAAAGTACTACGTGACCATAATGTTGTCAAAGTAATTGTTCAATATGGCGGAGGCTGTGAAGCTCATGACTTTGAGATACTTTGGGACCGGGAACTTGTAGAACTTGAGAACGGACACTACGGCGTTAGCATGACAGAGTTGCTTATTACCCATGATGCCAATGGGGATATGTGCGAAGCAGCTATCACTGATACCCTGACCATTGCGCTCAATGATCTAAACGATCAGGTTGATTGGGATTTCTACGGGGTAAGAATCATCAATGGGTCCCGCCAGCAAAGCGTAGTTAGCACCCAGCTGATGGAACCTGTTTGGGAATCTGAGGAGTGCCTGGTGGAAGTGGTGATGGAAAGGGTACATTGCGGTGATGGCCTGCTAGATAATGCCTGGTTTCGCTTTGCCGATCAGAATTATTTTCAACCTGCAACTGTTGCTGCCTTAATTCAATTAGACCCTGATCTCCCCGAAGGACATTACAGGATTGGGGTCAAGGTAACTACCTGGGACCCAAATCCTGATCCAGTAATATGTGCTGCTTTCCCCGGTTGGTCAATTCCTGTGGAGATCTGGTGTTTGGAGAAAATCGATTAAGGCTTACTAACACTGGTAAAAAAGTACCCTATGGAAATTTGGAAAACCCGGTTTTTGAACTTTTCAGGGTCCTCACTGATATCATTAATATCCGATCCCATAAAGTACCGTAATCCAAAATTCAATCCACTTTCATGTTTATAAGCAGCACCGATGGCCAATCCGAAGTCAACTGATTTGGTATTATCTTTTATATCTACAGTTTCTCCATTATCTTCTACCTCTGCCGAAAGCAAGAATCCCAATTGCGGTCCCGCTTCAATACTGACTGCCTCGGCCACATAATACTTAGCCAAAATCGGTAAACTGATATAGTTCAGTCTAACCACTTCGTCATCGTCCGAATCGTCCTTTACACCTTGTGATGAATACAGCAATTCTGGTTGAATGGAGAACACTTCATTAATGGGTAATTCAGCCATCCCCCCTAAGTGAATTGAGGTTCTGGTAGCAGGATCCGGCAAATCGGGTTGTAAGGTGGCTAGGTTTAAACCAGCTTTGGCTCCAATCAGTATGTCCTGTGCATACAAAGGAGCTAAGCCTAATCCTATGATTAAAAGTGTGGTAATTAATTTTTTCATGATTCTATTTTTTTTAGGTGCGAAATATGGAATCTAAGCTAGAGACAGGGGTTCCAAAGCACTAGGAGAATAGTGCCAGATCATGTGAGGATAGTGCCAAATCGGTCAAATACCGTTATTCTGTGGCTTTTTCTTGGCTATTCCTGTGGGAAATGACTATCCTAATAGCCTGAAGGCACTACGCCATGCAGCTCTTTGAAACATTTGGTGAAATAGGACAGATCATTGAATCCCACCTGATAGGCTATTTGTGTAACGGAGTCGGATTTTTGAGCTAACAGTTGGGCCGCTCGTTTCAACCTGAAATTCCGCAACAATTCACCTGGTGCCTCATTGGTCAAGGCTTTGATCTTTCGATGAAGTTGAGATTTACTGAGACTCATAGCTTCTTGCATCTGTGGAACTCCGAAGTTAGAGTCAGAGTATTTTTGCTCAAGTAAGGTGATTAACTGTTCCAGAAATTTCTCATCAACCGAGGTAACAGTGATCTTTTTGGGATCAATTTTGGCCTTTTGTATAGAGAATAACTCTCGTAGTTTTTTGCGTTGTTCAATCAGGTTTTTTACTCTTACCTGCAATTCATGGCTATCGAAAGGTTTGGTAAGATATTCATCTGCTCCTGTCTCCAACCCATAAATTTTATTATCCAAGCCTGCTTTGGCTGTCAACATGATCACCGGTATATGGCTGGTGCTAACTTGTGATTTGATGCTTTTGCAGAACTCAATCCCGTCCATTTTCGGCATCATTAAGTCAGTAATGATCAAATCCGGTATCTCAGCATTAGCCAGCTCTAGTCCGATTTTCCCGTCACTAGCTTCTTGGATTTTATACTCCTCAGTTAGTTGCTCCCGTATGTAATGTCGCATATCGGCGTTGTCCTCTACTAACAGTACCGTGGGGAGTGTTCCTTGGTGCATTTCCAAAACCCTGACATCCGAGGTAGCACTAGCCTCTTTCCCCATTTTGATTTCCAATAGTGGCAGGTTCACCTTGAAGGTGGATCCTTTTGAGATTTCACTTACGACAGTGATGGTGCCATCCATCAGATCAACTAGTTCTTTAGTAAGAGAAAGCCCGATACCAGACCCCTCCTGCTCCCTCACAGAACTGCCATCAACCTGGTAAAAGCGATCGAATATGAATGGCAGCTTTTCTTTAGGGATTCCTTTACCAACATCGTTCACCTTGATATTCAAATACTGCTCTGCATAAGAAACATCAAATGAAATGATAGCTCCGTCATTGCTGAACTTAAAGGCATTACTCAATAAGTTGTAAACGACTTTCTCCAATTTGTCTCGATCAAAGGAGGCCCAAAGTGTTCTGGAGGGAATCTGTACCCTGTAATCAATTTGTCGCTGAGCTGCATGGGAGCTAAATGAGGAGGTAGCTGCCCGCAAACACTTGAATACATCCCCCTCAGTGGGCTCCAGTTTTAAGTTACCTTCACTTACCTGCGAAAGATCGAGCAATTGATTCACCAGTTTTAATACCCTACTGGCGTTACGCCTGATCATTTTAACATTTTCTCTACTCAGCTTTTCTTCAGGATTCTGCTCCAACTGTTCTATGGGTCCTTTGATTAAGGTTAAGGGGGTACGGAACTCATGCGAGATGTTGGCAAAAAAATCCGATTTTATGCGGTCCAGTTCGCGTAGTTTTTTATTGGCCTTCTGTTTTGTCCTGAATTGATTGTAAAGCAGTGCTGCGATAATCAGCATGATCACTGCAAAAGCAATGATGAGGTTACGCTCGTTCACCCGTTTGGTAAGTTGCAAACTGCTGAGCTCCTTTTCCGATTCTAGCAACGCGATCTCGCTGGCTTTCTGTTCATTTTGATACTTGGCTTCCAAATCATTGGTTACCCTTAGGATCTGTTCGTTGTATAAGCTATCGGACAAGGCTCGTGCCTTAACCGAATATGAGAAGGCATTTTCATAATCTTCAATTTTTGCATAAGCCGAAGCCAGGCTGTTATATATTTTGACCTCAAAATCACTGTCCTGATAGGTTTCGACCTGGGCCAAAACCTGCAACATCATCTGAATGCTTTCACTATACTCATCTTCACCAAATGCACTTCGAGACATCCCATATTCAATAGCAGCAACCAACCATTGATCCCCTACCTCCTGAGCCAGCTTATGGGCCCGTGAAAAATAATCCTTAGCCTTTTGATAATGCTCCAGGTTGTTATGCACAACACCTAGACTATTTCTTACTCTGGCTTCACCCAACTTATCTCCAGTTTCCATTTTGATTTCCAAGGACTGATTATGGTATTTAATGGCATTTTGGAAATCCTCCATTTCATTGTAGGTATCGCCCAGATTTGTGAGGCAAGCGGATATACCACGAATCAGATTGATTTCTCTAACCAATTCCAACGCGCGTTGGTAATTGATAATAGCCTTGTCGAACTGCTTCAGGGTCTTGTAGATAGTACCCAAAGAATTATGTACTTGAGCTTCGCGATTGTTGTCCTCAATTTCGATGGTAAGGGGAAGTACTTCCAGATATTTATCAATGGCCACCTCGTATCTTTCGCGTAATCTAGCGATATCCGCCAGCTGTATTTTTATGTCAGCTACCCAGAATAAATTCTCCGTTTCCCTGAAAAACTCCAATGCCAGTTCGCACTCTCTTTCCGCTTGATCATATTGTTTTAAATCCCTGAGCGCATAGCTTTTATGCCATCTAGCTGCCGCCTGTTGACTTTCCAATCCCAATTTGCCAGCAAGTTCAACTGCCTGCTCTGTATAATGCAGAGCTTTATTCAAATCAGTGCGATATACCTCGTTCTGCAGTTGTAAGTAAACTTGAACCTTTACACTATCGTCGATCAAGCCAGGCAAAACGCTTAACAGGCTGTCTTCTTTGGATTGAGCAACCAAAAAGATAGGTAGTAGTGTACAGATTATGGGTAAAAGCCGCTTCATAGTAACAGCCAGGTTAGTTACAAGATACCATTTTTATACCATCTTTAGTTCAAGATAGATCAGTACCGAAATAATCATCACCTCACCAATAATATAACCCCAACCCCAATAGGTAACTACCTCCGAATGATAGAAGGCCAAACCAATTGATAAGAAACAGTAAGCTACATTCAAACTTGCTATCACTTTGAAATACCGGGAATATCGATCTGGGGCACTCTTGAAAGCATAGAAATCGAACATTGCGAAAAAAAGCGGTAGTATCGCCAGCAGAAATAACATGGATTTTGGTATTCCGAATATTGCCTCAAACCTAACCAGTATCACCCCCAGTAGAAAAGCGGAAACCATAGCACCTACTCCATCTGTCAGAAACAAAAACTTTGGATTAGTTTCGAACTTTTGCAGTAAACTACGCATGGCATAAATTTCGACAATTAAAGCACAGGTTGCCGCGAATAAATGCATATCTTCCATAACATGCCTCATTGCGATAAAAATATGCTGATCAACCTCTTAGCAAGCCTGGTATTGCTATTGAACTACACCATACTTCATGCACAAAGTGATGAGGTTACGGTAATCGATACCCAGCACTATAGCAGTGTTTTTGGTGAAATTCGCAACTACCGTATCTTTTTGCCTCCTGGCTACCATCAACATTCCGAAAAGAAGTATCCAGTGATCTATTACTATCACGGTTGGTCGCAGCGGTATTTTGGAGAAACTTACAATAAATATGCAGGCATAGACCAGGGTGAGGATAACCAAGGTGACAACATCCGTAATTTCGTGGCTTCTCATGAGGTAATAGTGGTTAAACCGGATGGCTATAACCGCAGCCCCCAGGAAGACTATTACCTGCGGCCTTACAATGTCAGTCCAGTAGAGACAAGTCGGCAGTTTCCACTCTATTTTCCGGAGCTGATCAAACATGTGGATGGAAGCTACCGAACTATGGCAGACCGTAACCATCGCGGCATCTCCGGCTTATCCATGGGTGGGTTCATGACCTTCTGGATTGCCGGCAAATACCCGCATTTGGTTTCCGCTGCGGGTAACTTCTGTGGATCCCCGGAGTTTTATGTAGGACCCAAGGATTTCCCGGTAGAGTTTAAGCATGCCGATATGTACCATAATTATGGCGGGGTAGCTGTAAGACTTCACTATGGTGACCAAGATTTTATCAGGGGTTATCACCAGGACCTGAACCGTACCTGGACCCAGACAATGGACAATTATCAGTTTGAAATCTTTGAGGCCGAACATACTCCTTGTGGATTATCAGAAATGTTTCAATTTATGTTGGATACTTTCGAAGACCCACCAGCTTCACCTATCCGATGGCATCATATCGATGCCTACCCGACATTTGATGTATGGGACTATCAGGTCAAGTCCAACCGTAACCTACCAGGCTTCACCGTGCTGAAAAATGTTGACAAGCAGGGATTTCAAAGTGTGGTTCGGGAGTTCCTTCCCGATGGTCCCTCCATGCCTGAAGTACAACTATCTATAACCACTCCGCCGCTTTACCAACCAAAAACACCCTACACCATTACCACCATCAATCCCTTAACCAATTCAACCAATACCACTGTAATCCATAGTGATAACCAGGGTCGTTTAAAGATGTCATTAGATGGAGGAACTAACCATATTGGTATCAATACCAACCAAGCCCCGAATATAAGTCTAGCCTCCTACGCACTTTCCAATGTGGGATGGGCTCAGAAAAATCAACCTATCAAGCTTTCCTTAAACTTATTGAATAAAGGTACCTCAGCGGCCAAAAATGTAACCGTGAGTCTCATACCAACAAGAAAGACCACTTCTGTAAAAACCCCTAAAGTGACCGTGACGGATATTCCTGCTGGGGAAGTCGTTGTTATTTCAGATCCCTTCACATTTGAGGTGGAGGATGACAGCACCCTGGACATAGTACAATTTAAATTGCTGATGCAAACTGATCATGACCAGCAGTGGGAAGAGTTTTTGGAAATCCCTGTGCACCGTAGGGCGCCATTAATCCAAGATTTTGTGGTGGCAGACGGCCGTGAATTTATGGTGGCTACTGCTGGAGATGATACTACTTCCATGATGCTGGGGCATGGTAATGGAGACGGTGTGGTTAATCCAGGTGAATCCTTTGTAATACTGGTGCCCCATAATGGTGTTTTCTATCGCACCCAGTTATATTTCAATGACCGCAACCTGAACCCTGGAAATCATCACCGACGGGAATCCGATAACTGGAGTAGTTATGATCATGTTGGGGGCTCTGCCAAATATTCAATTCCCCTGGTGGCTTCAGATTGTCCAGCAGGAAGTAATATCAAGCTACTGGCAGAATACTGGTTACCGAATTACCCCTACCACATCATTAAAAAAGGTGAACTAAGTATCACTGTTGAAGGGCATGATCAAACGCCTCCAGTGATACGCTGGGTTGACTTCGGTGCCGACAATACCTTACAAGTAAAGCTATTTGATGGTGATAAGATTGCCTCAGTTCAAGCTAGACTGGTCAACGAGAAAGAACCAGACCAGGTATTTGAATTTAGCCTAAATCACCAGGAAACCTCAGATGATAATGTAGCTGGAGATCAGTTTTTCAGTTATCAAATCCCAGAACAAGGATTTGGGCTCTATAAGATCCAAATAATCGCCTCAGATGCTTCTGGTAATCGCACTGCAAAGAATTGGCCTGGAAGTTTGGTGGTGCGGTAGGTGAGTTAAGTAGCCATTAACACAGGAGTCAATATTGATTTGGCCAAGGGAGATTTTATTGACATATTTTTTTT
>JANQPK010000301.1 GCA_028289505.1 Cyclobacteriaceae bacterium | reverse complement strand
ACAAGGCGCATACCACCGCCACGGTTCGGGCCACATTAGAGTAATAACGATCACCTATGAAATCGGGAACGGTGAATTTTCCAAACTTTCGGAGGTATGGAGCCAATAATAACGCTAACAGCACATACCCCCCAGTCCAGCCCATAAGGTAAACCGCTCCGTCATATCCCATAAAAGAGATCAAACCTGCCATACTAATGAAAGAGGCGGCTGACATCCAGTCGGCCGCAGTAGCCATCCCATTTGCTAATGGATGCACCCCACTTCCTGCGATGTAAAACTCACCGGTGGAACCCGCTCTTGACCAAATTGCTATACCGATATAAATGAGAAAAGTGATCCCAACAATGATGTATGTCCAGGTTTGTACATCCATAAATCAGGGCTTCTCTTCTTCTGAGTAGGACTTGTCTAGCTTATTCATCAGGTAGACGTACACGAAGATAATGACCACAAAAACATAAATGGAGCCTTGCTGTGCAAACCAGAATCCCAACTTAAACCCACCAATTCGGATGTGATCTAATAAGGGAGCGAAAAGTATACCAAAACCGTATGAGGCGATAAACCAAACGATTAACAGTATGAGCAAGTATCTCTTGTTTCTTTGCCAGTAACGCGTACCAGGAGTGGACATAAGTATAATTTGAGCGTTCTAAGATATGAATTTTGCTAGCTAAAAAAAACGACTATTAAGCTGATCAATGATGGTTTCTGCCGCTGTTCATTCGGTAATGGAATTTAGGAGACCTGTGGTCACTTTGGTTGATAGTTGTCCTTCAGCACCATCGTATATAAAATAGGCCTCCAAATCCTGATCAGCCTGCGTGATCTCCAACGCCTTTTCCAAACCTAATACCATGAATGCAGTGGCATAAGCATCAGCTTTAGCGCAATCAGTGGCAAAGACAGATACACTTAACAGACTATGCTGCACCGGATAGCCTGTATAGGGGCTAATAGTATGTGCGTATTTCTTCCCATCCTTAATATAAAAATTTCTATAGTTCCCCGAGGTGGCCACTGCAATATTATCCAAGGTTACCAACGCCTGAATTTCGCGACCCTGCTCCTCCGGCTTTTCAATATAGATAGCCCACGGTTTGTTCTGTTCGTTTACTCCAACTGCAGAAATTTCCCCACCGATTTCCACGAAGATATTTTCGAGGCCCTCTCGGCGTAGAAACTGCATTACTAAATCTACTGCATAGCCTTTGGCGATAGCACTGAAGTCCAGTTGAGTGTTTTGATGTTCCTTGCAGACTGCGTACTCATCAAAAAAGACATTTTCAAATCCCACAGCGGTCAGAATACTATCCACCCTCCCCGGAGTAGGTAGTTCCGTGGTCTCAGCGCCAAACCCCCATGCTGAAACTAGTGGCATTACGGTGGGATCAAACGCACCCAATGTATTCTGATGAATGACTTTGCTTTGAGTCAGCATTTCATAAAAATAAGGCCGTTGATACTTATGCAACACTCCCTGGTTAAATTGACTGATCTCCGAATCAGGGATATAAGTCGATAGGCATTGATTGAAATCTTCCAGTAAAGAATCGATTGAGGTTTTATAATCCTCAGGCTCAGTCATGAGGTACTTCACATTGTAGGTAGTACCCATTGTAGTTCCGTTTAGAGCAACTTTTTGCCAATCAGCTGGTTCTTTTGATGAATCCCTTATTACCCAGACCAGCACCATTGCCAGAATCAGCAAAACAGAATAAATGGCGTTTTTTCTTTGGGAGTCTGTCATGCAACGGAAGGGTATCCGGAAGAACTTTGGTTAAAGTTAATAAGTTTCCTAATTGAAAATAGTTGTTTAACTTAATTGCGTCAATTTTTTGGTTATGCGAGAAGACTACCTGAGTGGCGATTCTGAACATTTATCCCCGGCTGAGAAAGAATTTGAAAAAGCCCTAAGACCTTTAAGCTTTGGAGAATTCTCTGGCCAACAAAAAGTGGTGGACAATATTAAAATATTTGTTCAGGCCGCTCAACAGCGGGAAGAACCCTTGGATCATGTTTTGCTACACGGGCCGCCTGGTCTAGGCAAAACTACCTTGGCCCATATTGTGGCCAATGAACTACAGACAAACATTAAAGTTTCTTCCGGACCGGTTTTAGATAAGCCAGGTGATCTCGCTGGTCTGTTGACCAACCTGGAAGACCGAGATGTCCTATTCATTGACGAGATACACCGTTTGAATCCGGTGGTTGAGGAATATCTCTATGCGGCTATGGAGGACTATAAGATTGATATCATGCTGGATTCAGGTCCTAACGCGCGTTCCATTCAGATCACACTAAACCCCTTCACTTTAGTTGGGGCGACTACCAGGGCCGGTTTGCTGACCGCCCCTTTAAGAGCGCGATTTGGAATTAATGCACGCTTGGAATACTACAATGCCCGCATCTTAAGTGGCATCGTGAAGCGATCTGCTGCAATACTGGAAACTCCAATAGAGAATGATGCCGCCTATGAATTGGCCAGAAGAAGTCGGGGTACACCTCGAATTGCTAACAACCTATTGCGTCGTACCCGAGATTTTGCTCAAATCAAAGGAACCGGTCGGATCACCAGTGAGATCACTAGTATTGCCCTGAAAGCATTAGATGTGCATGACAATGGTCTTGATGAAATGGATAATCGTATTCTAAGCACCATCATTGATAAATTCAAAGGCGGACCGGTAGGCATCAGCACCATTGCAACTGCCTGCAGTGAAGAAGCTGACACCATTGAAGAGGTCTATGAACCTTTTTTAATAAAAGAAGGCTACATCAAGCGTACTTCCAGGGGCCGCGAAGCTACGGAGCGTGCCTATCAGCACCTAGGGAAAGTTCCACCAGGCAAGATGGGAAGTCTCTTTGATTGATTATTTTCGATGTCTTTGCTCTAGTACGGCCACTACAGCGTCGAGGTCAACCTCTCTTTCCGTCAATAATACCAACAGGTGGAATAACAGATCTGCAGTCTCTTCCTTCAATTTATCGGTATTGGCTTCCTTGGCTTCAATCACCACTTCTACCGCTTCTTCTCCCACCTTCTGAGCAATTTTGTTAATCCCTGATTGGAAAAGGTGTGTGGTATAAGAATCAGCGGGTAGATTCTGTTTCCGATCCTTAATGATGTTCTGTAGAACTGAAAGGAATTGTATCCCGGTGGTTTGATTGTCATTACCGAAACAAGTATCCTGCCCTAAATGACAAGTAGGGCCCAATGGTTTGGCCTTTACCAATAAGGTATCAGCATCACAATCTAGCTGGATGGAATCCAACTCTAAATAGTTACCAGAAGTTTCTCCCTTGGTCCATAACCGCTGCTTCGATCTGGAAAAAAAAGTGACTTTCCCGGTTTTATGGGTGACATCAAGCGCCTCTTGATTCATGTAGCCTAACATAAGAACACTACCAGTGGCGGAATCTTGGACAATTGCGGGAATCAGTCCGTTTCCCTTTTGAAAATCTGGCTGTTGTTTCATATTCGCATTGGTATATTGGCCGCCTGTAACTCCTTTTTTAAATCCATGATATCTACTTCATGGAAATGAAAAATACTAGCTGCCAGAGCAGCATCTGCCTTCCCTCCATTGAAAACTTCCTCAAAATGAGCAGCTGAACCACCCCCACCGGAAGCAATTACCGGAATAGTTAAAGTGGTTGACATTTTTCTAGTCAAGTCACAGGCAAAGCCCTTTTTAGTACCGTCATGATCCATTGATGTGAGCAGAATTTCGCCCGCTCCGCGACGCTCCACCTCCTGGGCCCAGGCCATAGTCTCTAACTCAGTAGGCCTGCTACCCCCATGGGTGTGAACTATATCGTGCCCTTCTATGTATCTGGAATCAATAGCAACAACTATGCATTGACTGCCAAATGATGCAGCTAAGCGGTCGATCAGTTGAGGATCCCGCACTGCAGCGGAATTCACTGACACCTTATCAGCACCTGCATTGAGTAGCTCAGAGACGTGTTCTTTCTGGGATATTCCGCCGCCAACCGTAAATGGGATATTGATCTTGCTGGCTACCTTTCTCACCAGTTCGACCAGGGTTTTACGATTCTCAAGTGTCGCGGTAATATCCAAAAAAACCAGTTCGTCCGCACCAGCATCTGAATAGATAGCTGCCTGCTCTACCGGATCACCGGCATCAACCAATGACACAAAGTTAATCCCTTTCACGGTGCGGCCGTTCTTAATATCCAGACAGGGTATGATCCTTTTAGTTAACATTTGAAAATTCTGATATTTGTGCTAACGTTATATTGCCTTCATAAATGGCTTTTCCCACAATCACTCCAGTTACTCCTATTTGCCGTAGTGATTCGAGATCTTCATAACAACTAACCCCGCCACTGGCAATTATCGAAAGTTTAGGGAACCGCTCTACCAATTGGCGGTATAGATCCAGCGCTGGTCCTTTAAGCATCCCATCCTTACTGACGTCCGTACAAATTACGTGATAGATTCCTTTAAGGGCATAGTACTGGATGAACTCTTCAAGCACCCAGTCCGAATGCTCCACCCATCCACTGATAGCCACCATACCATTTCGAACATCAGCTCCCAGTATTATCCGGCCCGGCCCAAAATCGACCAACCAGGATTCAAAAAGCTCTGGCTGTTTCACCGCCACACTTCCTCCGGTGACTTGCTGAGCGCCTGCCTTAAAAACTTGCTTCAGATCCTCAGTTGACTTCACTCCCCCACCAAAATCAATAACCAAATCCGTGTTTTCTGCAATTGTTTTTAAAACCGGTAAATTGATTACCTTTTTAGCTTTAGCACCATCAAGATCGACCAGATGTAACCTTTTTATGCCGTATCGTTCGAATTCTTGTGCCACCTCTAAAGGATCTTCGGCATAAACTTTCTTCCGATCATAATCGCCTTCAGAAAGTCGAACACATTTACCATCTATAATATCTATGGCCGGAATAATCTCCATTGCTAAATATTTAAGAAGTTGGTTAGAATGGTTTGTCCGGCATCACTGCTTTTCTCCGGATGTGCCTGTACAGCGTAGTAGTTATCCTTTTGTAAGGCTCCGCTAAAAGGCAAGATATAATCAGTGATACCAGTAGTCTCTATACCAACCTCTGCATAGTAGCTATGCACATAATACATAAACGGGTTTTCTACTGCTTGAAACAACTGACTATTGTCCGTTTCCAGTCGATTCCAGCCCATATGGGGCACTTTGAAGCCATGCTGATGAACCTTAAACCTTTTCACCTCCAGATCAAAAATTCCCAAACAGTCAGTATCACCTTCTTCACTATGACGACACATTAGTTGTAGTCCAATGCATATCCCTAAAAAGGGTTGGGTTAGGGAAGTCAGCACCTGGTCCAAGCCTTTCGATCTTAGATAATCCATAGCACTACTAGCCTCTCCCTGACCGGGAAAAATTACTTTATCAGCGGTTCTTATCTCCTGCTGGTCCTCGGTATGCAATGGATTTACCCCTAGTCTTTGTAGGGCATAGATCACAGACTGAACATTACCTGCATTATATTTTACTACCGCTACTTTCATCTATAAGACGCCTTTTGTACTGGGTAACTCGGTGTTGGAGGGATCTTGTCGAACTGCCATTTTAATAGACTTGGCAAAAGCTTTAAAGATGGCCTCTATCTTGTGATGTTCATTATCCCCTTCCGCCTTTACATTCAGGTTACATTTTGCCGTATCGGAAAAGCTCTTAAAGAAATGGAAAAACATTTCAGTGGGCATTTTTCCGATCATCTCCCGATTAAACTTGGCATCCCACTCCAGCCAATTTCTACCACCAAAGTCTATGGCCACCTGGGCCAGGCAATCGTCCATTGGCAAACAATAGCCATATCGCTCAATACCCTTTTTATCCCCCAGGGCACTGTTGAAAGCTTCACCTAGCGCCAATGCTGTGTCTTCGATGGTATGATGCTCATCCACTTCCAAGTCTCCTTTTACTTTGATACTTAAATCCAGCTGCCCGTGTCTGGCCAGTTGATCCAGCATATGGTCAAAAAACGCAATACCAGTATCATTGTCTGCTACTCCGCTGCCATTGAGGTCTAATTTAATGGAGATTTCCGTTTCATTGGTCTTTCTACTTACCTCAGAACTGCGTTCTGAAGCCAGCAAGTGTATGAATATTTGATGCCAATCCCTGGTACATAAAGCGGCTCCGGAAGCACTATCCCCAATAAAAATGGCATTAGCTCCCAGATTATGGGCCAGCTGCACATCTGAAATTCTATCCCCAATCACATAGGAGTTTTGCATGTCGTATGAGCCATCAAGATAGTGTGTCAGCATACCAATACCTGGCTTTCTGGTGTCTGCTCGATCTGATTCAAAGGTCCGGTCAATCAGAATCTCATCAAAAGTCACTGCAGCACTTTCAAGTATCTCCAACATTTTATTATGTGCTGGCCAGAACTGATTTTCAGGAAAAGAAGAAGTACCCAAACCATCCTGGTTGGTCACCATTACCAACTTATAGGTCAATCGAGAAGCTATTTGATTCAACGCCACTAAAGCGCCCGGGAGAAAAGATAGTTTTTCTAAAGAATCGATCTGCTGGTCATCGGGCTCTCGAATAATGGTACCATCTCGGTCTATGAATAATACTTTTGTCATGTCTCAATCAATTTCAATGCGTCTATCAGACGTTGATTCTCTTCCTCGGTACCTACGGTGATCCTCAGACAACCTTCGCACAGAGACACCCTGCTTCGGTCACGCACTATGATTTGTTGTTCTACTAATGAATTGAAAATTGAAACCGCGTCACTTACTTTAACCAACAGGAAATTGGCGTCCGAAGGGTACACCTCTTCTACTTTATTTAGTACGGACAACTCTTTTTTCAACCAGTCACGACCATTTTTCACTTTGGCCACCAGCATGCTAATTTCATGGGCATCTTCCATTGAAGTAAGTGCCTGCTTTTGGGTGAGCTGATTTACGTTATAGGGTGGCTTTACTTTGTTCATATACTGAACAATAACTTTGGAGGTGTAGGCAATCCCCAACCGAATACCTGCCATGCCCCAAGCTTTAGAGAATGTTTGCATCACCACCAGATTTGGGTATTGGGAGCAATACTCCACAAAGCCCGGATCGTCTGCAAATTCAATATAGGCCTCATCAATCACCACAATCCCTGGGAAACGTTGGATAATTTTCAATACTTCTGCTTTATCCATTAAGTTCCCGGTGGGGTTGTTCGGAGAACAAATAAAAGCCAGTTTGGTACTAGGTGCTGATCCCACTAAAAACTTATCTCCACTCAGTTTAAAGCCCTGATCCAGCAAAACCTCCTCCACGGATATGTCATTAATAGCAGCCGAGACCTTATACATACCATAGGTGGGATCAGTGGTGATTATTTTATCCTGTCCAGGCTCACAGAATATCCTTATCAGTAAGTCAATTATCTCATCACTACCATTGCCCAGAAAAATTCCAGAAACCGGGAAGTGTTTAGTCTCCGCCAGTTTTTCCTTGACTGCCCTTTGATAAGGGTCAGGGTAACGGTTAAGCACTTGATTTTCCACCATCCCGATCGAACCCCAGGGGTTCTCATTGGCATCTAACAAGGTCAGGGCGTTGTCCAAAAACTGCGCTCTAGCTGAGGTATAGGGTTTAAGCTCTCTAATATTTTTCCTTACCAGTTGCTCTATCTGTTCCATAATTTAGGTATTAATCTTCCTTCTGCGGATGGCAACTGAACGACTGTGTGCATCGAGTCCTTCAGCCATAGCCATGGTCTGTATGGTATCCCCAATGGACTCCAATCCTTCGGGCGTTATTTCCTGGAAGGTGATCTTTTTTACGTAAGTATCCAAAGATACTCCCGCATACATACGGGCGTTACCATTGGTAGGAAGGGTGTGGTTGGTACCTGAAGCATAGTCTCCTGCTGATTCAGGGGTATGAGCGCCCAGAAACACTGACCCAGCATTGGTCACTTTATCCGCCCAATGACTAGGATTGGTGGTGTTGAGAATGAGGTGCTCCGGTGCATAGGCATTCAAAAAGTCCATAGCGGTATCAAGCTGTTCGAAATAAATGAGCTTGCTTTGCTGAAGTGCCTTTGCTGCAATATCCTTCCTAGGCAGGGATTCTATTTGCTGGTCTAACGATTGCTGTACCTGCTCTACAATGGAAAGTGAATCTGTCGCCAACACTACCTGACTATCCGGTCCGTGCTCCGCCTGAGATAACAGGTCTGCCGCAATGAAGTCGGAATTGGCATTTGAATCCGCCAACACCGCCACTTCAGAGGGGCCGGCAGGGAAATCAATCGGCAGCTGTTGACTGATAATCTGCTTGGCCATGGTCACATACTGATTGCCCGGACCCAGGATTTTATATACCTGGGGTACGGTTTCCGTTCCGAACGCCATTGCTGCAATAGCCTGAGCGCCACCCACGGTGTACAACTTGTCAATTTTAAGTAACTGGGCGGTAAATACTATTGCCGGGTGTACTGTCCCATCCGACTGAGGGGGTGTGC
>JANQPK010000299.1 GCA_028289505.1 Cyclobacteriaceae bacterium | reverse complement strand
CTGGTACAGTCAGCTATCATACAGTATTTACTGCCAATGTAAACCCCGCAGAGACATTGCAAGATGAGTAAGTCTAATCCCTGGAATTAACCACTCTCAAAGCTTACATTCACATAGCGTAATCCTGATAAATACGGGAAATATTTGCTGGGTTAGCTTTTTCCCTGAAAACTACCAATGCAGCTTTCATTCTTACCTGTTCCCCTTGATTCAGCACTACCCTTTCCCTACCGGGCCAAACCGGGTTCTGCATACTTCCACTTGCCCTGAGAATCCAGCCCTTTAGATCAGCGGTAGATTCCGGGTGCAGGCTATGATTTGGTGGTATTTGAATATGCTTTCCCAGGCAAACCTCAAACTGAGTTTTTTTTAACTGAACTAAAAGGAGCAAAAGCTCCTGTCTTTTTATATACACTTTGGGCAACCTTGTATACAGTACGTGAACGTAAAGCGCTTAGGGCTAGCAGAAAACCACTTGGTGAACAGGTACCAAGATGTTATATGGAACTATCCCAAAATTTAACCACCTGGGAAAAGTGATTCAAACTGAAAATCTACCATTGAAGAATTGGTTGAAATAATCTCATTATCATTTACTAAGGACCGACCAAGGGACCTGCTTTTATAGAAATCTGAGAAAAAAGTGTTCTGTGTTGATTGACAATATCAACTCAAGGCGGCGAACTGAGTTAACGGGTGCTATCGGTCATAGCTCATGGGTATTTTTTGCTGCTAGTGGCGAACTATATTTTATTATTAATATAATTTGAGCATATTTCTTCATTACTAACTGAGACTTAATGAAAAATACTTTTTTAACGCTTGGATTTATTTCAATAATCCAGTTTGCCAGTGCACAGGAGCCCATCACAGATTTTTTTAGCCAGGAAGGAGACAAAAGCTCCAGACCTCTTCACTTTGTCGAGTTTAACCAAAAGTTTGTCTTTCAGGCCTTTACTGAAAGTACGGGTCGGGAAATCTGGATGAATGATGGAGAAAATGAATCCTACTTGCTAAAAGATATAAACCCTGGAAAAGCTAGCGGAGGTATTAGAGCCCTCTCTCAACGTTCGGTAGTTCTTGATAATACCTTGTATTTCATCGCGAATGATGGAATCTCCAATGGGGAAATTTGGAAGACTAATGGAACCCCTGAAGGAACCGAAAAAATCACCAACTTTTTGAATTCAGATATTACCCAGTTAACCCTGGTTGGTGATAATTTCTATTTCTTTATCATCAATGACGATGGCTCACATTTATGGGTGAGTGACGGTTCAGCAGACGGAACCAAGTTGGTTCAGGAGAAGCTACCAATATCGGGCGTATCGTTTCAAGGGAAATGCAAAAGTACCTTCATCTTCACCGCCACATCCCCAGGTGCAAATCCTTCGAGAGTATGGCGTTCTGATGGAACAGCCGCTGGAACATATCCAATAACCGATGAGTTGACAGGAAATGGAATTGGATCCTCCGGTACCTTTGTTCTAAGTCAATATATTGAATTTAACGATGAACTGTACTTTGTCAGCTCACGCTTTATTCATAAAACTGATGGAACTTTGGAAAACACAAAAACCGTAACCAGTTATCATACTTCACCATATGGATCTCTTGATGCCGGATTTGTTGCTGAAGCGGATGGGAAATTATTTTTCTCCTTTTATGATTTGGAAAACAATCGGTTGATTGTATGGGAATCTGATGGCACTCTTTCCGGAAGTAAAAAAATCTATGATGAATCGGGTTTCAAGCATTTTACGACCTCTAACCTCCTAGGGGAGGAAAATGCTTTGATATTTTGTGGTCCCAACGATTCAGGAGGCACCTCACTGATCAGCTTAGATTTGACCGATTATGGTGTGAGTTTTATTAAGGAACTGGAGAACAGTGACAACAAGCCACGTTTTGTTAGGAACAGCCGCAATGTTTGTAGCATCCAAATTATACCTGGTGATTTGATCTTTTGTTCCTCTCCTGTTGAAAATGATCAAAATAATGGGTGGAATGGGTGGTTATCAGGTCTAACGGAAGAAACTACTATTAATGTAGAGGCTTTGAATGATGTTCCTTATGTCTTCAGTTTCAATAATTCTATTTACTTTTTTAAGGCCACTGATTTAGAAGGCATTGAATTATGGAGGTCTGATACGGAATATCAGAACTTCTATCTATTTGATAATATCAATAAGAGTAAGTATGGGCTCTTCGACCAGCCATTACAAACGCTAAATTCAAACTTGCTTTTTACTGCGGATGATGGAGCAATTGGGAACGAAATCTGGACTTACGACGGTACCTTAAGTTTGTTAAAAGATATCAACCCAGGACCAGCTAGTTCGGCTTCCCGTACATTTACCAGACTTGAAGATTCGTTCTACTTCCAGAGCAATGATGGGGTAAATGGTTATGAGTTTTGGAGAACAGATGGCACGGAAGCAGGTACCCAAATCGCGCATGACATAGTTGAAGGGGCCGTTTCCTCCTTTCCCAGGTATCTTACCCATCACAAGGGTAATATCTTCTTCTCCGTTCGCAAAGACAATCATTACCACCTGTGTAAATCCGACGGTACTAATTTTGAATTTTTATTAGACCTCGGAGAGAATCAATTTGGTGCTCCCCTTAGCATTAAAGGGCTAAAATCTTCTGGTGACTATGTCTATTTGATTGGCTATTCCGGGGGCAGGCATCTATGGAGAAGCGATGGTACGGTAACAGGAACGGTAAAATTGAAGGATTTTGTAATCTGCGAGAATTTGACGGATGTTAATGGTAAATTGTTCTTTACCGCTTCTGAACCGAGTAGTGGCGAAATTGAACTATGGAGTACCGATGGTTCTGAATCCAATACCACACAGGTAGCAGATATTGATCCTGGACACTCTTCTGAGCCCAGGGATTTGGTCAATCTGAACGGGCAACTGTTTTTCACCGCTGTAACCATCGAAAGCGGAAGAGAACTTTGGAAAACGGATGGCACCGAAAACGGCACCAGGCAGGTAGTTGACCTCAACCCCGGTGGTGAGGGCTCCTTTACAAATGCCAACTTCTACGCCTCTGACAACACCTTGTATTTTAGCGCCTCCAATGGTGTAGATGGATTTGAGTTGTGGAAATCTGATGGAACCGATGCCGGGACCGAAATGATAGCAGACATTAATCAGGGGTCAGAAGGCTCATTCCCTAGTCAATTTAAAGCTGTGAATGAATTAATCTATTTTCAGGCTTTTGATAATCAACATGGTTTTGAGTTATGGAAAACAAATGGAACAGCGGCAGGCACTTTGCTGGAAGCGGACATTTACCCGGGTGATTTAAGTTCATGCCCGTCAAGCATTACCTCGATTAACGATAATATCTTTTTCACCGCAGAATCGATAGGTAAAGGCCGGCAAATATGGAAAATACCATATGCCGTCATTACCTCAATTACCGAACCTTTGAATGAATATCAAATTAAGGTTTATCCGAATCCAACTTACGGTATGGTAAAGGTCCAAGGACAGAAACAGGGGTACTCAGTAGTTACAAATCTTTTGGGTCAAACTGTTCTGAGGTCAGATAATCATGAGATAAATCTACAGTCGAAGCCAAGCGGTATTTACATTTTGAATTTACATGATGCCCGTGGAACCATCTTGCATAGAACCAAGCTGATTAAAAAGTGAGCTCCAGGCCCTAATATTACTGAAACAATCCCGTTCAAATCTCAGACTTCATTTTCAGAACGATTTTTGAGCCCTCTACCAGATCAGAAAAATTCATGAAGGGATGATCCTCCTGCCCTGCAGTGCTTTCCATAGATCGGTATAGAAACGTCGGACCTGAATAGAAGCTTCATTATCAACTTCAATCCTGGACAACTTTTCATTCCACTCTGCCCTTGACTCTTCAACTACCCGGTTTTCTGTTGATTTATTTGCCACGCTTTTTGACGGATTCGTGTCCTCCTAGTACCGCTGATTTAATCCAATCTTGACCGGATTCTTTTGATTAATTGATTTCGATCCTGGGTGGCTGATTGGATAAAGTTGGCCGGCAAATCCAAACTTGGACCATATTTGTTAGACCAAACCATGATCTCCACCAATATGGGAATTAAATTCTTTCCTTTCTCAGTTAACGTATACTCCTTTTGTGTTTTGATTTCCTTACATCTACCTGATACTACAATGCCGTACTGGCACAACCTTTTCAATCGGTCCGATAAAATATTAGTGGCAATTCCCTCCGGTGAACTTAAAAATTCCTTATAGTACCTTTTCCCCTCTACCAAATCCCTGATAACCAAAAAGGTCCATTTATCTCCGAAAATATCCAACGCATAACTAACTGGGCAGTTCGATCTCATATTTATCAGTTTAGATCACTTGCATTCTGCAAGTAAATTATTACATTTGATCACTTGCAAAATGCAAGTTAATAGTATTGATGAGTTTTAATTACAAATGATGGAAATAATTGCAATCGATTTCAATAAACTCAAGAAAGACAGCTGGACCGATCAGGAGGCCGATAACGTTAGACTAGTAATTGATTTTGTTCAAGCACTAATGAATAACCACAATTTTGAGGCTGTACTGGACCAGTTTGGTAATCCCCATTATACTCAACACAACCGGAGTATTGCCGATGGTATGGAGGCCCTGGTCAATTATGTTAAAGATTTCACCAAACGGTTTCCTGATTATACCTACGATGTAAAACACATCTATGCTGACGGTGAGTTTGTGATTTTTCACTCTCATATCACCACCCGCAAAAAGGATCGTGGCAACGATTCAAAAGGGATCAATGTGATTGATACCTGGAAAATTCAAAATCATCAAATCATAGAGCACTGGGACGCCTTACAACCCCTAAATGGATCCATGCGGTTCTTGTTTTGGATGATCGGTGGTAAGACCGCCAACCACAATGGGGTATACTAGAGTCCGGTCAGAAACGACTGATATATTTTATCAATCTGAACAGGCGACGCTTGATCCCTGAAAACCACAATGGCGGCTCTCATGCGCACCTTCTCCCCTTTATCCAATACCACCCGTTCCCTTCCTGGCCATACCGGATTCTGCATACTTCCTGTGGCCCTAAGTATCCAGCCTTTCAAATAGGCGGTAGACTCTGGATGATACATGATCACCACGTTTGACTCATTCTCTCCAATATCATTGATCAACACCCAATTGCCAGCCTGAACCTGACCAGTTTCGGGGGTCACCATACCCGAGGCATCTGCAAAAGTAACTGCATCACCCAATGCCAGTCTGGGAGAAAAACCACCATATCCTTTGTTGTCATCTGATCCACCGATCCCCACACCATCAAACAATGATTTCAGTGTAATATCGAAGTCCAGTACATAATAATCCTGATTTCCATGGTAGACAATTTCAACTTGTTCCTGAATGAGATTTTGCGGCTGTGATCCCACCAGCCAATCAACGGTGGCAGTGACTGTGGCTTTTTCTTGCTGAACCCTATGCTTCACCTGGTGCACCTTCCAGGAAATTCCTTCACATACCCAGGGATCAGCTAGTGACTGATCATTCAGATACAGCTGATGCCAGGCCCAGAAAATACCGCGTTGGTGCAGGTGATCCTCCGGGAAATCTTCGGTTAACGGAGCACCTTGGAAGTCATGCAAAGGATGTACATAATTGGCCCTGGGATATTGACCCTTAGAGCTGATGGTTTCCACCTGGTAACTAAAAATCAGATCATCCCCGTCATATAGCGATACCCTGCCATCTTCCTCTTGAAAATGCAATCCAGTTGGGAAGGCTATTAAAGGAATAAATAGCAGTTGCAAAAACGTCATTGTGAATTAGAAATTGTAAATTAGAAATTATGAATTAGGAACTTTTCGTCCCTCGTCCCTCGTCCTTCGTCCCTGATTCCCTAAAAACTCGCACCCCACATTTTACCTGCCATCTGCTCCAGATTATCCTGATGTATTACAAATCCCGGGTCGATGATAGTACTTTCTACCGGTTCCCCATTTAATTTTTTTATCACCGCCTGAACAGAGGCTTCACACTCATAGAACACATCCTGCACTCCATCTGCATCCAGGTATTTTTCCTGCAGCAAACGGTAGGCCATGGCATCACCATCGAATCCCCCAAATATCACGTGTTTTTCATGCCCGATTGGATAATACTTATCAGCAGTCTTCATAGCGGAAATTATCGCAGGAAAAAGAAAGTCCGATGAGGTAAAAATAAAGCTGATATCCGGATTGGCTTGTAAGGCATTGGTAACCCCGGCCAAGGCCTTTTCTTGGTTCCACTCGCTGGGTACCTCAGCTACCACCTCAATGGTCTCAGGAAAAGCGGCCACTGCCTGATTGAATCCAGCCCGCCTATTTACTGCATTGATATCTCCCAAATCCCCCAAGACAATTAGTGCCTGGTGCTTTTTCCCAGATTTCTCAGCCAACTCACACATGTAGGTTACCGTATTTTTCGAAATTTCCAGGTTATCTGCCACTACGGTCACATAGTCACCCAGATTACTGGCTGGAACCCGATTGTAAACCGCAATGGGAATATTAGCCCGGTTAGCGGCCTTGATGATAGGAATCACTGTGTGACTATCCTTTGGGGCAATCACAATTCCCGCTACTCCCAGCGAGATAAAATTATTGATCTGCTCAAATTGACGATTAGCATCCCCATTGGCTATGGCTACCACAAAATCATATCCATTCTTGATACACTCTGCTTTGACAGCCTCCACACTGGCTACCCAATACTCTGTTTGTAAGGTTTCAAATGAGATCCCTATCAACGGTCGTTCCCTTTGATGGGAACAGGAGCATACCACCAGTAGAATCCAAATAGGATAAAGTAAATACCTAGACATGGCTGCCAAACTTTTCACGACTATCAATCAACACAATTACAAATATTAAACTAGCGGTGATCAAAGGATACAAATAGGGGTCGGCATTGATGATCACCAATCCGTTCTGAATAGTTTGAATCAACAAGGCACCAATAAATGTTCCGGGAAATATACCCCCTTTGCCTCCGAACAAACTAGTACCTCCTAATACGGCTGCTGCTATGGCCATAAATTCACTTTGATTACCAAAACTTGGAGAAATGGCACCAAGCTGTGCAATGGCTACAAATCCTCCAATAGCCGCACAAAGCCCACTAATGAGGTACACCTTTATTAGCAACTTGTTGACAGGTATCCCTGCTTTGACGGATTTCCTCTTATCGTTTCCTATAGCATAAAGCTGTCTGCCAAAGGTAGTTTTGGTCAATACCAGATGTAATACCACCAAAACCAATACCATAATTACGATTGGCAGGGGTATTCCCAATAGCTTGAAGGTTCCGATGGCCAGGAATGATTCCGGAAGATTTACCGCTCTGGTTTCCGAAATATACAGACCAAAGCCACGTCCCATATAAAGGGTAGCCAAGGTAACAATAAAAGGAACTATCTTAAACCTAACCACAGCAATACCGTTAACCCAGCCCACCGCCACTCCCACCAGTAGCGCAATGGGAAGAGCCAACCATAAGGGTGCCCCTCCAACCACAATCTTTCCTGATACCACTCCAGCCAGGAACATAATGGACCCCACCGACAAATCAATTCCGGCAGTAATTAATACTAGGGTCATTCCAGCAGCTACGATGGCCAATCCGGAAACCTGGATCAGGATGTTCATGAAATTCCTGCCATTGAGAAAACCATCACTCAGGCTGCTGAATAACAGCATTACCAGTACTAAAAGTATCACAGTGGAATATGGTGAAAGTCTCTTAATCATGGGCCGCTTTTAGAGCATGTTTCAGAATGGCTGACTGATCAAACTCTGAGCGGTTAAACTCAGCAGTAAGTGCTCCCTGATTCATTACCATAATGCGGTCGCACATGCCCAGGAGTTCTTCGATTTCCGAAGAAATCAGTAATACACAGGATCCCTGTTCCACTAGCTGGTTGATCAATTGGTATATTTCTTCTCGAGCACCGATGTCAATACCCTTGGTAGGCTCATCCAAAATCAGCAAACTGGGATTAGTCATTAACCACCTTGACAACAGCACTTTTTGCTGGTTTCCTCCGGATAGTTCACTAACTGGTTGTATTTCCAGGTCTTGATATTTTACCCTGGTGGCCTTGACTTTAGAACTCACTTCACGCTTAATCGAGCGGTAGTCCAACCAGCCCCCAAATCGCTGTATAAAGCGGGGTAAAGCCGCCAACTGCACATTTTTTCTAATACTTTTGAATGCCAATATCCCCTCCTCGCGACGATCTTCAGTTAAATACACCACCCCATGACGGATCCAATTCTGCGGTGTTAGCTTATGCATTTGTGCGCCTTTCCATCTAACCTGTCCCCCGTATAATTTTTCCATACCATACAAGCCCCTGGCCATCTCGGAGCGGCCAGCTCCTACCAAACCGTAAAGACCTAAGACTTCTTTTTCCCTAATGCTGAACGACAAATCATTCTTACCATCCGCATTGAGATCTTGGATTTCCAGACTGACACTTTCCGTTGGATGAGTACTGCGAATTGGAAAGAATTGATCAAGATCTCTACCAACCATATCCCGTATTATTTCTTTTTTGGAATAAATTTCTGCCTCCTGCATTCGAATCAAAGCACCATCGCGGATCACCGCAATATGGTCTGCAATTGATTTTACTTCATCCAGGTTATGGCTGATAAATATCATTGAAATGTGCTTTTCCTTTAGTGAGTTGATCAGTTGCAGCAACCGATCCGTCTCCTGTTGCGACAGGGCGGTAGTGGGTTCATCAAATATGATCAACTTGGGTCTACCATTAAGTGCTTTGGCAATTTCTACCAATTGTTGCTGCCCGTTGGTGAGTTTCCCTATTAGTGTAGAGGGAGAAACGGATAGGCCTACCTCAGCTAATAGTGCGGATGCTTGGCTGGATAAACTCTTCTGGTCGATAATGGTATTGAAAAAGCCCTGCTTCTTAGGGAAGGCACTAATGAACAAGTTTTCCTTTATAGAGAGATTGGGAAAGAGGTTAAGTTCCTGATGAATAAATGCGATTCCGGATTGCTGAGATTCACTGACTTCAACCGGTTCAAAGGCCTGACCATTGAATTCAATCTTGCCAGTAGTGGGTGCAAAGATCCCACCTAAAATATTCATCATGGTAGACTTTCCAGCGCCATTTTCACCAACTAAACCCAGAGTCTCACCAGTCTTTACTTCCAATGTGATGTCCTTCAATACTTCAACTGGACCGAATGATTTTCCGATGTGGTGAAGTTTAAGCATGCGTCAGTGATTTACTGCCTAGCTGATTATAAAGCGCAGTTAGTAGAATGATTGCTCCTTTTACCATCATAATTAGAAAAAAGGACATACCGACCAGATTGAGACTGTTGTCCAGCATAGTCATCAACAGCGCCCCTGCCGCCGTCCATTGAAGTTTGCCCCTTCCGCCGAATAGACTAGTACCTCCAATAATAACCGCCCCAATTACATCCAACAATACGTTTTGTCCCATTACCGGAGAACCCGTTTCCAGACGGGCGGTATAAATCAATGAAGCTAAACTAGCACAAACGCCACTTATAACATAAACAGATACTAAGGTTAAAGGTATGTTAATACCTGATATCCAGCTAGTTTTAATATTTGTTCCTACGGCATATACCCATTCCCCCAGTAGGGTTTTATTAAGCAGTAGATAGCAACTTGTAAAAACTAGCACAGCCAGGTACACAGGCAGAGGTAAGCCTAGAAAACTATGGTAAGGTGCATCCACCAATAGCGCAGGCAGGTTATAGATATTTTGGGATTGGGTGATCCAAATGGCAAAACCACTAAAAAACATCAAGCTGGTTAGGGTAACCATAAATGCTGGCATTTTTAGCTTGGCCACTGATATACCATTTATCAAACCAATAATTACCCCAACACTTAGCATCCCACCTATTCCCAATAGCATAGACCATTTGGATCCATCAACTAAACCAACATCGCTGCTCATCAGATACCCACCAACTACGCTGGAGACAGCAATGATTGAGGTAATGGATAAATCAATACCAGCAGTTAGGATTACAAAGGTCTGTCCTACTGCCAGTATAAGTAGTGGTATGAAGTTGTACACCAGGTTCCAGGAGTTATTAGCACTAAAGAACCCGGGAACCATCAAAGCCATTAACAGGTAGTAAAGCAGACAAACCCCTACAATAGGATTCTTGACCAAATATGTTCTTATGTTGTCCACTATGGTCATTTCTGCAGAAAAGCCAGTGCGAATGAGGTCAATACCACCGAGTCACTTAGCTGTTGTATCGACAACTGATCGATTTGTGACTGTTTGGTCATGAGGTTCCAAACATTATCCGCATCCACAATCTGTACCTTGCTATGGTGCCATGATTTAGGTAAATGTATGGTGAGGTTCTGATCGGAGTAGTTTACCAACAGCAATTCATTTTGCCCCACCACCAAACCACCAAACAGTAATGGATCTGACCCGCTCAGTACCTGGAAATCTTGCTGCTTGCGCTGCAATAAATATTGGAAAACAAAGTACATGGGAAATAACTGTTCATCCATTATGATACCCTTACTTCCGATAGACTCAAAATAAGTGACTGCTTTTAGGTCGGTGGTTATCAAATTTTGTAGACTGCACACTACCCAACCAGCACCGAACAAACTTCCTTGTCTAATATCCGAGTTGTCCGTTCCTGAATCATCAGATTCGGTAGCATTGGGATTCCAGCGCATCTTGAAAGTAATAGGAGAAATATGAATCGGTCTACCGTTTGAAAAACTTAGTGCAGTGTCTACGGTAGCAGGTTGTGCAAATAAACTTTCTACTAAAGAATCGTTGTCGAAAGCATGTACTTGTGGGTTAACTGAATACACCAGATGATCCAGTGCGTCATGTGACACTCTATTTCTATTCAATTCCGTGAAAAACGCGTTGGTTCCTGCACCCACTGAGGCATCGGGGCATATTGCCTTTAAGGGTTTAAGCGCTTTATTCAGGGTATACTCACTAGTGTGGGAGCTTTGAAAGTCGAAGACATTAATAATGCCAATATGTGCTTGGTGCCTGGCTGCGATTTC
>JANQPK010000298.1 GCA_028289505.1 Cyclobacteriaceae bacterium | reverse complement strand
CCTACCTGGCTCAACAAATGGGTGTGGAATTGGTCACCGGTCAGGATCTGATAGTAAAAGAACAAAGGGTTTTCATGCAATCCACGCAAGGGTTGCTTCCAGTTGACGTTATTTATCGAAGAATTGATGACACCTTCCTAGATCCGATCACCTTTAATCCAAAGTCGATGCTGGGAGTGCCGGGTATTTTTGAAGCCTATAAAGCTGGCAACGTGGCTATTGCCAACGCTCCTGGAACCGGAGTAGCAGATGACAAAGCGGTTTATGCTTATGTGCCCAGAATCATAGAGTATTATCTGGGCCAGAAGCCAATCATTGAAAACGTACCGACCTATCTGTGCAGTGAAAAAGAGGATTTGCACTATGTCTTGGATAATATAGCAGAACTGGTGGTAAAAGAAACTAACGCTGCCGGGGGATATGGTATGTTGATTGGCCCTAAGGCCAATGAGGCTGAACACGAAAAGTTCAAGCAACTTATCAAAAAGAACCCCAGGAATTACATTGCCCAGCCCACCTTATCTTTATCAACAGTACCTACTTTGACTGAGAAAGGTGTAGCACCAAGGCATGTTGATTTGCGTCCCTATATCCTTTACGGCAATTCTATTGAAGTGCTGCCAGGAGCATTGACAAGAGTAGCATTAGTGGAAGGGTCATTAGTAGTGAACTCTTCACAAGGTGGGGGCAGTAAAGACACTTGGGTATTATTCGAATAGTTAATAGTTATGCTGAGTAGAGTAGCAAATTCACTGTTTTGGTTAGGAAGGTACGTGGAAAGAGCCGAGAACTATGCCAGGTTTATCGATGTTAATCTAAATCTTTCGCTCGACCTGCCACCGGATTTAAAGGAGCAATGGGACCCATTGATTTCTGCTACTGGTGACCGCGAATACTTCCAGGAGCTATACGGAGATACCATTAGGCGTGAAAATGCTATTAAGTTCTTAGCATTTGATGAAAATAACCACAACTCCATTATTTCTACCATTCAGAAGGCAAGAGAAAATGCGCGGATTGTGCGAGAAAACATTCCCAGAGAAACCTGGGAGGTCCTTAATGAGCTGCACTTTTATTTACAGAAAAAGCATAAACGCAAAATATGGAAAAAGGAAGATGCTGGATCTACTTTCAAAGAAATTAAGAATCAACTACAGTTGCTCAACGGGATCAGTTACGGAACCATTCCTCGAACTCTTGGTTGGTACTTCACCAGAATGGGTCAATATTTGGAGAGGGCTGACAAAACCTCTAGAATTCTGGATGTTAAGTATCACTTCCTGTTACCTTCTGTAGAAGACGTTGGGTCACCACTTGATTTTCTTCACTGGACTGCTTTATTAAAGTCGGTCAGCGGATTCAACGCCTACAGGAGAATGTTTGGCAAAATTGACCCTGCCAGTATTGTACAATATCTGGTACTCAATCGGTATTTTCCAAGGTCCATATTCTTTTGTTTACTAGAGGTAGAACGCTGCTTACATGAGATTTCACAAGAGCCCTTAGGCTTTTCAAACCCAGCAGAAAAAGCCATAGGAAATTTGAGGGCTGACCTTGAATATGCAGACGTTAATGATTTATTCTCTTTTGGGCTTCATGAGTACTTGGATCAATTACAAATACGATTGAACGAAATTTCTACTGCTGTGGATGATCAATACTTCAAAATTCAGTCAAACTTCAGTGCGGAATTTCAGAAACAATCCTGAAAATGACCCCATTATAGACTTGAACTCCCCTCCACCAAATAGGTTACTATGGGTTCATCTTTACCTTTGACTTCTTGGGCTGGCATTTTCTTTAGCTGAAATCGGTGATCCAATTGCCGTTTTACTTCCTCAGTAATCAACAGATCCACCTGATGGAACCTACAAAGTCCTTCCACCCTAGAGGCCACGTTGATGGTATCTCCTACTACACCGAACTTACTCAATTTATAATTCCCCATGATACCTGCTAAAACTTCACCCTGATGAATACCCATGCCTATTGACAGTTCGGGCAAGGATTTCGATTTTAGCTTTTGGTTGTAGGCCTTCAATTCCTCCCTCATTGCCAAGGCACCCTGTACGGCATCCTGCACCTGCCAGGGGTTGTTATCTATGGCACCGAAAAGTGCCAACAATCCATCACCCATCATTTCGGTGATGTCACCATGGTGTCTGGTAATGGCCCTTGACATTGACTGGAAATATCCATTTAAAATTGAAACCACAGTAGTGGGATCCATGCGATCACACATCTTGGTAAATCCCTTAATATCAGCAAACAAAACGGTTACTGAACGCATAGTTGGAGCGTACTCATCATCGCTGCCAGTGATTCGCTCAATCACTTCATGTGGTGCAAACCTGCCAAAATCGATTTGAAGCTGCTCAAGACGCGAAGTATTGTGATCTAACAACCGCTCCAGCTTCTTTAATTTGGTACGTTGTCGAATATGCAGCAAAACAAGGCTAACGATTATCAAAGACAGAATTGCATAAATAACCAATGGTTCCATTATTCCATCAGTACTGCCAAACGAACCACTGAGTTAGCCAATGAGGCCACCCCAATTGCCTCAAGTAGCTTATCATTGCTGACCTGAGTTGATAACTCCTTTACCCTGGACTGGATTGGACCAGTTTGATAGTGCACAGTTTCCCTGGTCCAATGTAATAATTGCTGCTCCTGGGCGCTCAATCCAGGTAAAGATAAAGTTGCCAAAGCATCATTATATGCTTCACGATCAAACCCATAATCTTCGGCCAAGTTGTGGCAGGCAGTACTGCAATAATCGCAGTTAAGCGTCCTGGCTACTACACCGAACATCAGGATCTTTAATTCTTTGGACAAAACTTCAGATTCAAAAGCTCCCTGTAATCCTTCTTTAAATATGATCGCTGTGGGTATTTCTGACAAAGCCTTGGTAACCGGTAGAAATGGTCCATCTTCTACCTCGAAACTACCATCACCCGCATAACCGAGGGATCTGAGCTTTCGGGCAATTATCGGCCGAAAAAGACGCCCTATGAAGCTGTTAGGTAGTTTTTCAAAGGCTCCCATAGGAGGACTACTTATGAAGGTAACCACTCTATTTACAAAACACTCTCTTGCTATTTGAAAGGCCATTTCGGTAACCTGTAAGGATGAGAAGCCTAGGCTGAGCAGTTTTTCTTTGTCTGCCTTAGATGGCCTGGGCTTGGATCTGGCCAGGTTACGACAAAACCTGATAAAAGTGCGGTCTTTTTCATCCAGCTCTGCCATTAGCATGTCTTGCTCAATGCTGTTGATCAACTTATCGGAGTAACCAAATAGTTTCATTTGAGCTCTGGCTACCCCGTAACAAAATCTACAGGCATTTTCCTGGGAACAGATAAGAGTACCCATCTCTTCCAGATGCTTTGGAATATACTTTGCCTGCACCCTCATACCTTTCAACATCAGCTCCCGTAGCCACGGACTTCCGCTGACTCTGGTCATGACATCCGGTATGGTGCCCATTTGTTTCTTGACCGTAGCCTCCCACTCGGTGTTGGGTACCACAGGGAGCATTGGCTCTGCCCAATCCAATTCTTTTAGAAGATCACTCACTGGATTCGCATTAAAGTGGCTGTTTCTCAACAGAGATTCAGCTGGATTACAAGTTACTGAAATATTGCATTCTCTCAATTTTCGCCTCTAACTTGCTGTATCTCCAATCAGTTTTGTCCGGATAATTTCCATTTTTTGGGGTAAATGTGTAATTTTTCATACTGGAACGATCCCAATTTTAATTCTAAAAACACAACATCATGAAACTCGCAATCTTAAGAACATTTTTAACTGCTGCTTTTCTTGTTTTCTGCTTCACTAGTATGCAGGCTCAAGACAAAGTGGAAACTGTAGAAGTAAAAGTTACCGGAATGATGTGCGGTGGCTGCGCCAGTAAAGTACACAAAGTGCTGGAGGGAACTGCTGGTATTATTGACAACGAGGTAAAGTACCCCGGAGATGTAGCAGTAGTGAAATACAATCCTGAGAAAACTAATCCGGAAGAAATTGTCGGTGTTATTGAAGAAAAAACTGATTTCTCAGCCGAGCTAAAAGAAGAATCCTAAACACTAAACTTTATGTTTGCTTAAAGATCCCGAGCTGAAAAGTTCGGGATTTTTTTTGGATCTAGGTCCGGTCTGAAGCGAGTTAGTATAAAGAAAGTTATACCTGATAATCAGGCACAGGCCATATTTTATGCTAAATTTCACCAAAACAAAATGGCTGTAAAAGGTTCCATCATAAGCAGAGTACTTAAATGGATATCACGCGGTGTACTGGGACTACTGTTTTTATTGCTCACCTGTACTATTGTTCTCCACCTTCCTTGGGTCCAATCATTGATCACCGATAAAGTATCGGAATACTTTGCAGAAACTACAGGAGGAGAAATCAGCATATCTGGATTCTATTTTTCTATATTAAATGGCATCACTATCAAAGATCTGAAGATTACGGATCCCCAGGATGAGCAAATACTGAAATCACATCATATTAAGCTAAACCCAAACCTCTGGTCATTACTGTTAGGAAAATCAGAAATTCATCAACTGGAGTTGCAAGGTGTATCAGGGAGGTTAACAAGTGAAAAGGGTATCTTAAATATTCAATTCATCATCGATGGCTTTACCGCCAACAATCGAGAACCTAAAACCA
>JANQPK010000216.1 GCA_028289505.1 Cyclobacteriaceae bacterium | reverse complement strand
CATCCATTGTGCTAAACCCAACCTGTTGGCGGAGTATTTTGTAGAAAACTCAGGTAAAGTAGATGGAACGCCTGGATTTACTATTTCCCCCGGGACTAGATAATTGCCTCTTTCCAAAACATGAGTGGTCCTATGAAAAGCACTGCGCTCCTTCATTACGGGTGTTAGATCGGCTTTGCCTCTAGCTTCAATCAGTTGTTGTTGCAGGTCTATTAAACGCGATAGGTGGTAGTTTTCGTTTTGATACTCTAACCGAACCCTTTTTATCATGGTGATGCCATCCGGTGCATTACCAGTTGTATTCACAATGTGGAATACAAGATCATGCTCACCTTGAAGTTGTTGGTCTATGGACCAGGTTCTGGTTTGGATGGTATTTTTGCCCTGATATTCGGCTCCTCTTAAACCTCCTGTAAACGGAAGATTGAACTCCAGGATTTGATTTCCGCCGATTGAATCTTGAAACACTTTAATCTTCACATCTTCACCACCTGTAGAGAATTCCATGGTTATCCCATCCAACCCGGCAAGAGGTACCTGTGAAAACTGGAAGTAAAAATCCTTGTCCTTTTGGGTATTGACGTTGTTGCTCCAATTAGACATCAAGCCGTCCGCATAAATAATTACATTGTGAAATTCGTCTACATGTACTGGCAGTAGGGTTGGGAATAGTGCATGTTTAATGCGGTCTTGAACTAATCCGTCAGTTTTAGCAGGTTCATCTTTTAAAAGCGCTATTTGGTCGATCAACTCCAATACCTGTTTTTGATCCTGTTCAGAGTAATGCTCATATAAGGGCAGGTCTAGGTTGAGGTCACTATCCTGACTTTGGTTAAAGAAGGCATAGGTTTGGTAGTATTCCACCTGTCTAAGGGGATCATATGGATGATCATGGCATTGTACACAAGCCATAGTTAGCGATTGCCAAACCTCATAGGTGGTGTTAATTCTATCGATCACCGCTGCCACCCTGAATTCTTCATCCTCAGTTCCACCTTCGGTATTTGTCATGCTGTTGCGGTTAAAGGCAGTAGCTATTAGCTGCTCAGGATTGGGGTCTTCCAACAAGTCCCCCGCCAGTTGTTCAATGGTGAATTGATCGAATGGCATATCCTGATTAAAGGCATTAATCACCCAGTCTCGGTAGCGCCATATAGTACGGGGGGGATCTTTTTCATAACCTTTTGAATCTGCATACCTGGCCAGATCCAACCACAAGGCAGCCCATTTCTCTCCAAAATGAGGCGACTCCATTAAACGATCTACCAGATTTTCATAAGCATCGGTGGTATGGTCATTGAGGTAAAGTGCCACTTCCTCAGGTGATGGGGGCAAACCGATGAGATCAAGGCTAAGGCGTCTAATCAGGGTTTCGCGATCGGCCTCTGGCTGAGGTGTGAGCTCAGCCAGATTCAGTTTTTCCAGAATAAAGGCATCAACATTATTCTGGCCCCAATCCGATGCCACCTCTGGGACTTCAGGAGTCTCCGGTGGTATAAAAGCCCAGTGCGTCTCCCATTTAGCACCTTGATCAATCCATTTTCCGATAAGTTCAACTTGTTCTGGTGCCAATGGATCTGAATCTTGGGGCATCCTGAGTTCCGGATCATGGTGGGTAATCCGTTGGAATAATTCACTCTTCCCCCGATTTCCAGGAACTATGGCAGGCTTACCTGACTCGGTGGGTTGGTAAACGTCTTCCTCAAATAGTAGACTGAACCCTCCTTGCTGCTTAATACCTCCATGACAGGCCAGACAGTTTTCATTCAGTATGGGTCTGATGTCCTGGTTGTAGCTAATTTCTTGGGAATCGTTTTGGCAAGACCAGATAAAAAGGGCCAATGTTGCAATTACACCTAAGGATAATACATATCGGAAAAACCTCAAATCTCTTGTCAAAACCATTTTGAATAAGGAAATCAATTGAAAATTTACAAAAATTTAACGAATGAATTAAGGTTAGGATTTCGGTTTTTGATGCGAAACGATAGTTACAGCTTAGTCGGATCAAATTTTTTGAAGATCCTGGCCACTCCTTTATCTATTTTCTTCTGAACATTCTTTTGGTTTTTGCGGATCACGTTACTTCCTGACTCCTCCCAAACAGCTCTATTTGCCTTGGTATCAACTAGCTCGACCGACACGGTTCCCACTTTGTAGACCCCCACCACCACCTCCTCAACTTCCCAATGATAGTTCCTTTGCCCCATATAGCGCATATCGCGAATGTCAGTTTCCCTGGTTTGCACTTCCTCTTCCACCACCACCCCAATATTCACCGCCAAATCGGGATTGGATGACTGTTCCAAACCTCTGGCGGTAAGCGCTTTAGCTATGGCATTTTTCAGATAATCAGCATTATCCTGATTGATTTGATGCTCTGTCAACAGCTCTACATCCAAATCCAGAAAATCAAAAGTTTGGTATTTGGACTGTGCCAGCGTATTGAGCGTATTAAGTAGCAATAGCATACTCAGCGATAAACAATAATGTAACCGGTTCATAATGAATGTTTTGATAGAACAAGGTAACAATTCATTTCGGGAACAGGAAAACCAACAATGCTCGTATACCCCATTTTGCTTTGCTACCGTCAGGGGCAGCCAGATTAAACCTGGGTCCTGCTCCTAACTGCAGCTTTTGTTTACCCAGGGCAGTAACTCCGGTTACAATGGGATTGAACCAGAGCGTGGTTTGCTCTGCCGTCCAGTTCTGGGTTAACTCGAAGTTACCACCAACCCCGGCACCACTGGCCCAGTTATAGACCAGGAATGGTTGCAGAAACATTTGACTTAACTCATCTGCCCAGATTTGATTAACCAAGGCTCCATAGGTAAAACCGTTTCCCTGCTTTAACGCAACCGCGGTTGGACCCACTCCAAATTTGTCGAAGGTCAGGTCCTCGTTTCCAACAGGAACCAAAAAAACCGGACCAGCCCCCCAGGTAAAACCATTTTTTGATTCACTGGGACTGAGAAAACCGCTAACCACGGCATCCCCGAAACCGGATTGGGTCTCACCGGGACCGGTTATGTTATCCTGGCGTATCAGCGGCAAGACTACCCGGGTGATCAAATTAATGTTTTCATTGATGGCTATTGGAACCACTGGTTGAATATTGAGGGTATTCCTGGAGCCTTCCAAGGAGCCAATACCAAAATCGGAGTTGTTTTGTAAGGGCAGGCTGATAAGGGAAGCTATTGGATTGGCCAGCTCTTTAGCCAATTCGGCTGCTTCCTGGGCATAAACCGTCATGGAAATACATAAGAATAATACCAGAAGGAACAGCGCATGCCTCATTTTTTTAGAAAATGCTTGATTAGAACATAATACCTACTCCCACACCCATGGCCCAGACGTTGTAGGCATCAATTTTAATGTCATAAACCATACTGAAAATAATTTCCCAGCGGTCATTGATGGGAATACTTGGTTCCACGCCCAACCTAATCAAGGCAAATGTTTCCTCTGGGGCATACTCAAAACCGGCACCAGTGATGATAGCTAGTCGGTGTATGGGTTTATAGGCTACTACCCCCACCATACTGACGGGTTTTGAACGCTCAATGGAAGATCCATCGTCATTGCCACCCGCAGCCTCGACCTCAAAATTCTCAATAATGATGTCCGTATGAATACCAAGGATCCATTCTTCATTTAAAAGATAGCTATAGTTAATAGCCCACGATGGCAAGGTAATCCATCCCCTTTCTCCTTTCCTGATGCCATCACCTATGTGGGAATGACCTATCTCCATACTGACCATATGACGGTGATGGCTGTGCTCCTGAGAGTGCCCCTTGCTATGCTCAGGATTATCGGCCTGCTGCCCGTGTGCTTCATGCTCCTGAGCAAAGGACAAATGGCCGCACAATAGCAGAGCTAGTGCTATTAGTGTAATAGATTTCATGGGGTGTGGTTGCTTAGTCAGCAATATAGGGAATACTATCTTCCGATTCCGATATGATCTGCAAAATCCAGGTACTGCTGCCAGTCGTAAGGGGTTAGGTCGTGTTTTCCAGTGCGTAGGTGATATGCTTGCCGATCGGTGCCGATGGGTGTATCTGCTGGTGGCAATTGGTCTTGCTCAAGGGTTTTAAACCCAAAAAGATTAAAAACCGGTCCAGCTAGATAGAGTGAAGTGTACTCCCCCTTAGGGTCAGCCCATTGATCTTCAGTGGCACTGGCCACATACACCGCACGCGGTGCTATTAATGCCATCAGCATATGCTGATCCACAGGTAATTGATTCTCCAACTGATTGTACTGGTGGAAATTGCTACAAAACCAATGGGGAAATCTATCATTGATGGCTTCAACTGTCTCTCCAAACTGTCTTCTGGACAGTGCTGCTCCCCCACAACCCGAATCATTGGAGATTACCAGGGCGAATCGTTGATCTATGGCACCTGCCCATAATGCGGCCTTACCCAGACGAGAATGCCCAATCACCGCTACTTTTTCCCCGTCTATTCTTCCATCATATACCAAATAGTCCATAACCCTGGATAAGCCCCAAGCCCAAGCCGCAACAGTCCCCCATTGATCTGAAGCGGGAGCCTCTGGCAACAGGGCATGAACCCCGTTTTTGAACCCATCATCAAAATCCGGGTCAATATCACCGCAATGGACAGTTGCCAATCCATATCCTTTGGACAATATCAGGTCCAGTGGCCAGCGGGAGGCCCTGGCACCTCTCGATTCTTCAGTGGCTTTATTATTCTGAATACCTAGTTGATCCCCGCCAATCACATAATTACTGGTGAGGGTTATTTCTGGATTTGGATAAGTGGCCTGGTTCCCCTGAAAATTCAGTCCCAGGAAAACCGGAACTTTACCAGAACGGTTTTTAGGTAAGGTCAGTAATATAATGATCTGCACTTGTCCATATTCATTTTCCAGGGCAATGGTGACTTCCTCCTGAGTGGCATTTTCGGCTATGTCAGCAGCGTCTAGTACCCTGGTGGTATGGGAAGTTTGGTAAGCGAAATCAGGAACCCGGCCATACATATGTTGCTCGAACAAGCTCAGAATCTGACCTCTCCTATTTTCCCATTCCGCTACCGACTGAACCTGATTCCCAGCTGTATCAATCAGTAACTCAGGCAGGGTGTACGATGGTACCATGGACTCATCATAGTTTTGGGCTGACATGGACCAGGAGGTTTGCAGAATGAAAAATAATACGATAAACTGTTTTTGCATTTAGCCTTAATATACGAAACTTTGGTTGGTTACTCTCCTCCTGATAGGGTCAAACACCACCACCCACACCTCAGATATTTGGAGGGTTTTAAATTTTTTTTTTACATACAACCATCCCGCACTAAAAGCGCTCTTTAAAGCAACGCACGAGAATATTGGATTTTAAAATAGATCCGTACGAAAACCAGCTGGTAACAGGTTGCCTGAAATTCCAACGAGAGGCCCAGAAGCAACTGTATATGAGGTATAAGGATGCTATGTACACAATATTGGTAAGGATGCTGAACAATCAAGAAGATGCAGCAGACGCTTTACAAGAAGCTTTCATTAAGGTGTTCTCCAGTCTCGCAAACTTTCAAAAGCGGTCTTCTTTAGGAGCTTGGATAAAAACCATTGTGGTTCGTGAGGCTTTAAGCAGGCAAAAGCGATC
>JANQPK010000203.1 GCA_028289505.1 Cyclobacteriaceae bacterium | reverse complement strand
TCGATGGACAAACGTTTTTACCTGTTGCCAAAGAGTTCGAAATGAAGCACGGACCCATACAAGGATCAATCATGGTAATTGAGCTAGCCGATTATCGAGAAGTGAATGGTCTGTGGTTTCCATTTGCCATGACTCAAGGGGTAAAAGATGCACCGCCTCAACCCCTTACGGTGCAGTCCATCGAGTTAAATCCGCAAGTTAGTCCGGGCCTATTCTCTTACCCAGGTAACTAAGACTTTCTATTTAGCCTAGTAAGTACACTCATCAGTAACTGTGAATCGTCTGTGTTAAGCAGCGCTATTCTATCCAAAATTCTTCTAGTAAGCAGTGGTTTGTCCAATATGCTCAACTGACCCAACAACGACTGCACCTCATCCATCAATATTTGCTGTAGGTTAGGGTTCTGGTGGCTGGGAACTTCAGTTTGTGGTTGAGTTTTACTGAGTTCCCAGGCATAGATCAAGACACTTTGCGCCAAATTGAGCGAAGGATACTCGGTGTCCAAAGGAATAGTACTAACCAGATCACAGCAATCGAGTTGATCGGTGGATAACCCATTTTCCTCTGAGCCGAAAACCAATCCCACTTGCTGCAATATGCCAGACTTGGAATCCAGCATGGAACCAATTGCCGTAGGGTGGTGGGCATCATATCGCTTGATTCTCTGCTTGGAGGTGGTTCCCACAGTTAGCTCCAAATCTGTTGTTGCCGACTCCAGCGATGTGAAATTCTTAACTCGGTCCATTATATCATGGGATCCATAGCCGGTTTTACGGGCTAGTGTGGAGTTTTGCAGTGATTCTCCCACAATTCTCAAATTCGAGAATCCTAAGATTTTAAGCGCCCTAGCGGCAAAGCCAACATTTTCTCCACGAGCTGGATTTACTAGAATGAAATGAAACTGCAAGGAATCACGTTAATCTTCCACCTCCACGATCATTTCAATCTCACAGGCAATTCCAAAGGGCAAAGAACTCATCCCCACAGCAGCGCGGGCATGTTTGCCCTTTTCACCAAAGACTTCTACCATAAGATCTGAAAAACCGTTTATCACACTAGGGTGTTCGGTGAAATCGGGTGCCGCGTGTACCATACCAAGTACCTTGACAATCCGTTTTACCTTGTTAAGGTCTCCGATCTCAGATTTTAGAGCAGCCAGAAGCTGGATTCCAGTCAGTCGAGCTGCCTGATAACCTTCTTCAATAGTGAGGTTATCGCCCAATCTACCGGTCAACCATTCACCATTGGGTTGCATTGGGCCGTTCCCTGAACAAAACACCAGGTTGCCGGTCCTGACCGCATGCACAAAATTAGCCACAGGTTCACCCACTTCCGGCACTTCTATCCCGAGTTCCTGTAAACGGGCCTCTACATCAGTCTCCTCCACCTGGGCTGGTAGCACTTCTGTTTGTGGCTTTTCGGCCGGTTGACAGGTAAACAATAGCACTGTTAAAAAAGTTAGATATAATGATTTCATATGGTGATTAATTTAAGCCTGACCCAATATAGGGATGAAAATGTTCAATGTTCAATGTTCAATGTTCAATTTTAATGTTCAATGCTGGAGATCGTAGGATGCAGGATGGCAGGCTGTATGCTCTTGCTGTTGCTGTTGTTATTATTACTCAAAATCGCGAAGCAGTCAAGGCCACGTCTGCTTCTGCCCAAGCCTGATTAAAGCGCTTTTGGTACTCTGCTGCCTGTTGACTATTTCCCTGTATTACTTGACTTTGATACAATCCAAACAGAGACCAGCCGTTTTCCCGGTTAATCTTTAAATCCTCCTCATAGACCTGCTGGGCCCTAGCAGCCTGACCAGACTGGATAAGCACTGCTCCAAGATTATGCCGCACCGGTATATGCCAACCTGGGGGTTCACTGTAAACCAACTGCTCTTCATACTCGACCCCTTTTTCTAATAATCCAATCGCCTTAGCAGTCTGTCCTTGAGCAGCTGCCATTTCTCCGGATAATACATGAATGGCTATGGGGATAATACTGGAGCTGGGATTGTTGTAGTTAGCCAATAAACCCTCCAAATCCGGATCTTTAGCCAGTTCCTGTAAGGCCTCCAACTCTTCCTGAGCTTCTGCAAGCGCTCCTTTAGCTACGAATGCGATACCTCTGGCATAATGCCAAATCAATTTGACATGTTTTAATTTTTCACCCGGATCCGGAGTAGAGAGAATCTCATTCCATTTTCCAAATCGTACCTGGGCCAATAGTGGGGTGGATAAGAAGTCTTCCATAAAAGAGAGTTCTTCCACTTGATCCCAGGGCACTCTACTGGCTGTCTTATCGGCAGCATCCAGCGCTATTCTACTGTTGCCTTCCATGGAAGCAGCGGACCACAGAAAATGAATATTATGGGGGTAATACGATAACGGGTATAAACCCTGTGATAAACATTGGCTGATATAATCCTCGTCGGCTTCAATGGCCTTCACATTGGTTAGCCGCGCATCTTTGTACCTGCCAATCCTGATATAAATATGGGCCGGCATATGTACCAAATGACCAGCTCCCGGCATCAGGCCACCTAAGCGGTCCGCACTAGCTTCAGCTAGATCCGGATTGGGTAGTTCTACCATATGAATGTAATAGTGATGAGCACCCGCGTGATCCGGATTGATAGACATGGCTTTTTCCAAAGCAGCCTTTGCTTCCAGGGTGCCTGGATTAGGCTCACCCTGGTTGGTCCAGTAGTTCCAGGGCATGGTATTCATGATGGCTGCAGCATATAAGGTCTGAACATCGGCATCTTCAGCATACTTTTTAACCACAGGTAGCATGGC
>JANQPK010000190.1 GCA_028289505.1 Cyclobacteriaceae bacterium | reverse complement strand
AAGAGGTGCTAAGTGTAATACATGATGCCAGTATCATACGGCAGTTTATTGAGGTTTTAAGCAATCAGCAAATCATCCTGGCAGATGGACACCACCGTTATCAGGGATCAATAGATTTTCGGAAATCCCGAACCAAGGCCAACCAGGCACATACTGGGAATGAGGGGTATAACTATCATATGATGTACCTGACCAACATGGAAGCTAAAGACGTCAGGATACTGGCCACGCATAGGCTGGTGACGGGGCTCCCAGCGTTGACTGAAGCGGAATTCCTGGAGAAGGCTGCCAACTACTTTGAAATAGCAGCAGTAGATACCCCTTTAGAAATCGATGAGATTATTTTGGGCAAGCCAGCAACCTTTGGAGTGGTGATGAAAGACCATACTTATAAGTTGTCATTGAAACCAGGGTACCAAAGTAAAATTCCATGGCCTTTTCCAGACATCATAAAACAACTTGACCTCACGGTGTTGCATTACTACGTTTTAGAGAAAATCTGGGGTATTCCGGGCAAAGACCAACGCAGTAGTCCTCATATTAACTATGACAGAAACTTCACCGATTGTGTCACCAGGGTAAAGCAAGGAGAAAGTCAGATGGCCATTATCACCAACGAGCTTACTATGGATCAGGTAAAAAAGGTCTGTTTTAGTGGATTTACACTACCTCAAAAATCAACCTACTTTTATCCAAAAGTTGTCTGTGGTCTGCTATTCGGATCAATTAAAGAAAATGAATTTCAACTTTCCCATTATCCTGGCTTCTAACTCCCCCAGAAGGAAGCAATTGCTGGAAGCTCTGGGGGTAAATTTTACCGTTAAAACTATACCCGTAGATGAAACCTATCCTGAAGATTTACCAGTATTCGAGGTCCCGGAATTTCTGGCTAAAAAAAAGGTGGAAGCAATGGCAGGATCAGCACCAGATGCATTGATCATTGGGGCAGATACAGTAGTAATTCTGGAAAATATTATAATAGAGAAGCCATCGAGCAAGCAACAGGCCATTGCGTTCTTAACCCGTCTTTCAAATAAAAAACATCAGGTTGTTACGGGTGTTTACGTCAAATACCAAGATCGTATAGCACATTTTAAAGATATTACTCAGGTAAATTTTGCCTCCTTATCTGAAGAGGAGATCAGGTCTTACGTGGAAAAATACAATCCTTTAGATAAGGCAGGAGCCTATGGCATACAGGAATGGATTGGTATGATTGGGGTTACTGGAATTGAGGGTTCCTATTTCAATGTGGTGGGATTGCCGGTACATAAACTTTACCAAACTCTAAAGGATTTAAGATCTAGGTTCTAGGGACCAGGGATGAAGGGTCACAGAAATGCTTCAGCCATTAGATTGATAATGATTCGAAGGAGTTAACCAATAGATATAACCTAACTCAAATCCAGGTGATTAATGGAATTACCCGGAACCATGCTAGATAGAAGACCACCAATACATGCAAACCGGACAGCAATGCAACCTGCCAAAACACTATCCTTCCTATTTTCTGGTTGCGATGTTTGATAACTACCCATAATGATCTCAAAGCAAATAAAGCGTACAGTACAGAAATTATCAAAATAGCTATTGACAAGATAGTTGGGGTGACCAATGACTTCAGATGATTATCATGTCCATTGACCAGTAAAAAAGCGCCAAGAATAAACAATAGAGTGGTCAACGAAGACCAAATTTGCGGCTTTAACCCATCCTGGGAACCTCTTCCAATAAAATAGAAGAATGCAGTAATCAGCAGTATTGCGATACCTGTTATCATCAGACCCATCCAAGTCCCCGCAACGGCTAGTTGACCAAAAACAACAAGCCCAGGTACAGGTTTATACACCAGATCACCAAAATGTAGTACTTCACCCACTAATGGGTCCGTGGTTTTAACCAGACTGATCTGATGTGATTGTTCTGTTCTGAATTTGGTATCGGTTACAGGAAGGAATTTGGTTTTTCTGCCGGGCAAAATAACAGATTTCATGATGGTATTCCGGACTAACTCAAATCGACTTATATGGTATAGGTGATACAGATATCGCCCTCCTTCATGTCTTTGGTTTATGAGTTCATAGTACCCGTTGTGGAAATTGAGATCACCTTGGTAAGCGGTGACATTAGTCAATGTATCGGGCACTAATGCCTGAGTTTCGAAATCGCGGATCAGATTTGATATACGGGTAAATGCAGAACGATTATTTGAATTGATGAATATTATATGCCCAATTCCATGTTCAGGCAAATAGGCCAGTTCGGACATAGCTCCTCTTAATCCACCTGTGTGGCCCTGGTAAACAAAACCTTTGTGCTCACTTTTTGCATTGGTCAGCCCATAGCCAAGTTGTAATCCAGCTGCTGCACCTACTGTAGTTTTGGTAGTTTCCATGCGCATTAGGGATTCTTCACTGATTAAGGAAACAGTATCCATAACCCCTCGATTTAATAATAAACTAACAAAATTCGCCATCTCCAGCGCTGAGGAATTAATGGCACCAGATGGCCGTTGAATTATATGTCGGTATGGGTGTGGTTCCATTCTTGATCTGTAATAAAGAGCGGCTCCAAGATCTTTATACACATCATTATTATAGTAAGTGGTGTTTACCATTTTGAGTGGCTCAAAAAAATGTTCTTGAATATAATCTTCAAATAGCTGGCCGGTGATTTTTTGGACAATATAGGCTGCTACCGGTGGACCCGAGTTGCAATATGAAAACCGGGTGCCCGGGATCCACCGGGAAGTTCGGGAATGAGGATGCACTTCAAGCCCTTCTTTTAAGGTTACTGGTCTAGGGTCATTATGTGCTTGTTGAGCGTAATGATATCCATCCCAACCTGTGGTGTGTTCCAGTAAATGAACCACCCGTATAGGATGTGTGTCTTCCCATTGGTTGGTAAACTCAATCTCCGGTACCAAGTCGCGGACTTTATCATCTAAACTAAGTTTACCCTCCTCCTGCAGCTTAAGAACAGCTAATCCAACAAACATTTTTGAGATGGAAGCGATGCGAAACATAGTATTTTCATTGGCGTCGATATTATCCTGGATATTCGCTTTACCAAGACCAGCGATCCATAAAGGCCCGTCCGTGGTAACTATGGCCACTCCCAACGCAGGTATGTTGGTTTCATTCAACACATGCTGCACCTCCTGTTTAAGAGTTACTATGGCAGTATCCCACACTATGCGGGAAGTATCAACCTGTGCTTTCAGCGGCAATATGATAGCATATAGAATTAATGATATAATGAAATTAACTTTCATATAGGTATTACCACAATCCCAATTGGATGGGATATTCATACATGTAATGCGAAATTACAATCATCAAAAACATTTTGAGCAAGGGGGATTTTATGAAATAGATCAAGAAAGCCAACAGTATCACTAAAACCGGAATATTGAAAATATAACTAAAAGAGATACCCAGGAATCCTATATGTATCAAAAGCCAGCTAAGGTACAACCACCCAATTAGGGTTATAAACAAGTTCAACATCAACTTATTTTCCTGGACTTCCGATTTGAAATAGGCGATCCCAGCAGATAACATAAAGAAAAGTGCCGTCAATATTATGATGAGATTCTTGGAAAATATGGGATTACCCATCCAGCTGATAGCAGGCAATATGAATCCAGTGAATGCAATAATTACAGAGATTTGCATCCAATGATTTTGGCCCTGCTGACCATGCCAGTTTAATGCAAAAAATTGCATTCCGGCACCAGCCATCACCAAGAACAATAAAATATGCGAAACATCAGGTGTCACCCCAAACCCTAAAGAAATAAACCTTAGTGTGAGAGCTATCACCAAAAGCGCCATTAAATACCGCTCAATCACTGGGCTGTACTTTTGGTGTAGTTGAGCAAGCAGCTGGTTGTTGTTATTGCTGCTCCTACTAAGGTGCCAAGTAACCGCTGGATAAAATATCAAGAGCAAAATGATGGATACTACCCGTAAGATGGAATATGGAGCAAGTATATGTAATACTTGTAATCCAAAGGAAAGTAAGAAAATCTCGACACCGACCAATGTTCCTATCAGTAGGATGCTCTCGGTCTTATCTTTAAATGGGTATAAACCATAAAGTGTTCCAAAAAACAAAGAAGCCCCAATTGTCCCGAAAGTGATCAGTAGTAAAATACCGGAAAGAGAAAGGTGCATGACCTTAAAAGTCACCATGGTCAGGATCAAAAGCAGGGACAAATAGCTCAACCCTTTGGGGAGGGTAAATTTTTTATTGATGGTTTCCATAACTTCTTTTTGCATGGTTTTAAAATGATCTTCTGGAATTTCCCCGGTGATGTTTGACCAGGCTTCTTCAAAAGAAGCTCCCTGATTGATCTTGCCATTAATGTCGTCTATAATATGATCGAACATTTCCTCTCGCAACGGCTTGAATGTAAGCCCCTGCCGATCCAGGTACTGGTTGATCAACAACAACTCTTCCGGCTTCAAATATTCCATGCCCCTTGCATTTTAACACTGTGGCCTGGCTTTAATATGATCTTTAGTATCTCCAGGAATTGCTGCAATTCGGACACCTTCTCCAGTGCCAATTGTCTGCCATCAGGAGTTAACGAATAGTATTTTCGGACACGGTTATCTACAATCTCTGTGGTGGTGCTAAGCAAACCTTCTTTCTCAAGTTTGTAAAGCACCGGATACAAGGCTCCATAAGTTAGTTTGATGTGATCGTTGGACAGCTCCGCCACTTTCTGGGTTATCTCATATCCATACATTTG
>JANQPK010000143.1 GCA_028289505.1 Cyclobacteriaceae bacterium | reverse complement strand
ATCGAGCGGATTGGAACACCTCTTATCTTCAGAATTTTAAATTCTTCGACTCCAGACCCATTGAATTTGAGACCAATCTCATCGCCGGAGAATACCGCAATAACAAAATTAGATGGGAAAGTAGCGATATTACTTTTGACGAAGGCGCACTACTGGCTAGGGAAGTGTATCGAACCACGGTTGAGGTAATTTTCCTGCCAAATTCGATCCCGAAATTTGTGATGGAACAAGAGGAGATGTTCGATAAGGTATTCACCAGGGTGCTCCCGTTTTCTCCTCATCAGGATATAAACTTCAAAGAATACCCGAAATTCTCTTCAAAGTTTGTGCTTCAAGGTGACGATCCCGCTGCTATTAGGACCTTCCTTACCCCAGAATTAATACGCTTCCTTGAGAGCGAAGAAATCTATCATATCGAGAGCAATGGGGAAGCACTACTGGTATTTAGGTCCTTAAGAGTGGCACGCAGCAAAGATATCGAGCAAATGGTTTGGTTCTCTGAGCAGTTGGTAGATAAAATACTAACGCCGGTAATATAGCACCGGAGACCGCGGGTTGCATTAAAGTGGTTTAATCCCTAGGTTGGTTGGTAATTTGAATCTCCACCATGAATGTAAAAGCCAGATTACTACCGGTTATTATTATTACACTACTGATTAGTAGCTGTAAAGAGCAATCAACCCTGGGAAAAATAAGCGTTCCTGATGGCTACCAGGTAGAGGTAGTCGCTGGGTCAGACTTGGTCGATTACCCAATGTTTGCTACCCTCGATGAAACCGGTAGATTATTCGTATTCGAATCTGTGGGGAATGTTTACCAGTCCAGTGAACAAGCTGTAGCTGACCCTCAATTCCGTATTAAGTTACTGGTAGATAGCGACCAAGATGGCAAATATGACCAGGCCACAATTTTTGCTGATAAATTGAGCTTTCCACAAGGAGGGGTTTTTGTGGATGGTAGCTTAATTGCTTCCTCAGCACCTGATCTATTGAAGCTAACGGATACTGATGGCGATGGGGTAGCCGATGAAAAGGAGGTATTACTTTCCGGTTGGACCTTGAACGTCAACGCCAATAGCTTGATCGGCCCGTTTCTAGGACCTGATGGTTGGCTCTATCTTACCAGTGCCATTGAGGGCTTTGATATTAATACCAGAGAAGGAGCAAGGATGGTGGGCGAAACTGCGCGCATCTGGCGGGTCAAACCAGATGGATCTCAACTAGAATGGCTGTCCGCCGGAGGAATGAACAACCCCGTTGAATTGACTTTCACCCCCTCCGGAGAGGTGATTGGTACACAAACATTCTTTGTTGATCCACAACGGGGGGTACGTGATGCAATCACCTACTGGACTGAGGGAGGCGTATATGGAAAACAGAACTCCAACATTGACCGTGATAGTTTGCCTCGAACTGGCGATTTGTTGCCTGTGGTAAACCAATATTCAAGAGTGGCTCCAGTGGGTATAGCAACTTACAAAAGCCAGGTCTTCGGAGACTCATTTAAAAACGATCTTTTTAGTACCCAGTTCAACACACATCAGGTATTGCGTCATAAATTGACCCGAGAAGGAGGTTCTTTTTCGCTTCAAGATGAACTATTCCTGTGGACCGAAAATCCGGATTTTCATCCTACAGATGTTTTGGAGGATGCAGATGGCAGCTTGCTAGTGGTGGAGACCGGAGGCTGGTTTATCCTGGGTTGTCCATTGTCACAGGTGTCTAAGCCACAACTAAAAGGAGCGATTTACAGAATTTCCAAAACAGGTATGCCTAAAGTTGCGGACCCTTACGGCAATGAAATCAACTGGAATTCATCTACAGCGGAGGAGTTGACCGCTTATCTTGAAGACCCAAGGCCATGGTTATCAGAACGAGCTCTGGGAGCAATAATTGCGCTTGACCAGCAGGCGATACCGTATTTAGGAGCAGTACTACAGTCCTCAACATCGGTAGATGCCAGGGTTAAAGCTGTCTATGGGTTGTATCAAATTAATAGCAAAGAAGCCTATGCAACTTTAGGGGCTGGGTTTGAGGACGAAGATGTTGAGGTTAAAGTTGCCACTGCTCGGGTGGCAGGCTTGAGTAAATCTATGGCTTTTTCTGATCCACTGATCCGGCTATTATCGGATCAACATCCTGCGGTAGTGAGGCAGGCCGCAACCGCCCTAGGGCAGATAGGTGAACCCAGGGTAATCAATGATTTAATTCAGGCGGCTGAAATAACTGAAGACCGTTTTGTAGATCATGCTATCACCTTTGCTCTGATCGCGCTTAATCAGCCCCAGCCATTGTTGGCTGCCATGCCAAATGCTACCGACAAACAGAAAAAAGCCATGCTGCTGGCATTAGATCAAATGACTTCCAGTTCCTTAACGGTGGAGCAGGTATTACCACTTTTGGATAATCGGTACCTGAAAACTACAGCATTATGGGTGGCCTCAAAACACCCCGAATGGGCAGTGGATCTAATCGCTTATCTCGAATTCAGCTTGACCGCTGACCAATTGTCGGAGGAAGACTTATCGTTGTATACCAGTCTGATCAAGAATTATTGTGCAACTCCTGAGGTTCAACAATTCATACAAAAGCTAGTTGCTAAGGGTGGTAAGCAAATTAAAAGTCTGGCATTAAACGCTATGGGGGATTGTCAAATAGATCCATTTCCAGATTCATGGAAAACGGAAATTGCGCAATTGCTAAACTCCAGCAATGAAGTCGGAGTTTTGATGCAGACTGTAGACTTGGTAAAACTCCGAGGGTTAACAGGACTAGTGGAACCGCTTAGTCGGATCATTAGTGATTCAAACAATCCCTTATCTCTCAGGGTGGCCTCCATTAGCGCTGTAGCTGCGGAACATGGAAGTCTAAGTGAATCTCAGTTCAGGTTGCTATGCGATCAATTCACCAATCGGAGTTCTCCAATAGTTATTCAAAATGCTGCCTATACCCTAGCGGCGGTGGAACTCACAGTAGAACAAATCCGATACCTTACCGAGCAGGTGTTGCCCTTAACTGATTCGTTTATTTTACCCAGGTTATTGCCCGCTTTAGAGACCGCAGCCGACATTGAGGTAGGAACTTTACTTGCTGGTCACTTAATGACACTTCCCAGTCTGGATAACTTTACAGAGCCATATCTGACGGAGTTATTCTCCAATTACCCTGACGAAATCCAGAAACCACTGGATGATTTATTGGCTAAACTAAGGACAGTTCGTAAGGAAAGAATTGACAGGATTTCAACCTTAGAGCAGTCGATTGGTGGGGGTAATGAAGAGAAAGGAAGGGTGTTGTATTTTGGCAAGGCTACTTGTTCTACTTGCCATACCATGAGAGAGGGTGGCGGAACCTTAGGGCCCGACTTAACCTCTATTCAAAAAGATCGATCTGTTCACGATATAATAGAAGCAGTGGTATACCCCAGTGTCAGTTTTGTTCGAGAGTATGAAACCTATGAATTGAAAACTACCAATGGTGATATCAGGGGTATTATAAAAGAACAAACACCAGATATGATTTTAGTGGAAACAGCTCCGGGAGCTATTATTCGGGTGCCTGCCGAAGATGTCATTAATATCGAGCAATCAGAGGTTTCCATGATGCCACAGGGGTTGGATCAACTTTTGACTGAAGAAGAGTTCAACGACCTGATGGCTTACTTATTGGCAAAAGATCTGGTGTACTGATCTAAACTAATAGGATGTCAAGAAGAAGATTCATTAAAAATAGCCTTGTTGGTTCTACCTTACTAGCAGCTGCACCGATAGGATCAATTCTTGGGGAGGCCCCACTGCTGGCGGAACCATTCAAGTTAAAGTTCTCTCCTGATTTTGGGTTATTCAAGGGAGCGGTGGGAGACAACCCATTAGACCAGATACAATGGGCCTATGACCAGGGATTCAGGGCCTGGGAAAGTACTGGTCTTAAGAATCGCAGCGTTCAGGAGCAAGAGGCCATCAGCAGAAAACTTCAAGACCTGGGTATGGAGTTTGGCCAGTTTGTGGGAACCCTATCTTTTTCGAAGGTAACCTTTGCTGGCAAGGTTAAGGAAAATCGCAACCAGGTAATCCAAGATGCCAAAAAGTCACTGGAGATTGCCCACAGAATGAACACCAAGACCGTTCACATTGTGCTGGGACTAGCCGATACCCGTTTATCATATGATTTTCAGATGGCCAACGCCGCAGAGTTATTGGCAAGACTGGTCGAAATCTACCAGCCCAAAGGAATTACTATGGTAATTGAACCCATGAATCATAAGATTGACCATCCAGGCATGTTTTTACACACGGTGCCACAGGCCTATGCTTTGGTAAAAGCCGTGGGAAGCAGGTACTTGAAAATCTTGTTTGATATCTACCATGTACAGATTCAGGAGGGTAATCTACTACCCACTTTAGATCTGGCTTGGGACGAGGTGGGTTATTTCCAGATTGGCGATACTCCTGGACGTAATGAACCGGGAACTGGTGAAATTAACTATGTAAACGTGTTGCAGCACATTCATCAAAAAGGTTATCGTGGATTCCTGGGATTGGAGCATGGTGCTAGCCTTTCAGGAATTGAAGGAGCAGCAAAAATAGTGCGGGCCTATCGGGCAATAGATGTAGGTTGACCGCAAGCTGAAGCTTGTAGTTAAAATGCCAGTCCCCAGGTGAAACTACAGTAAAAATCAGTTCCAGATTCCTTACCTTCAAATGCATCGAATAAGTGCTCCAATCCAATGTTTGCATCTATAAACCAACGTTTCCCCAACCTGCGCTGCAGCCCATAAAGTACTTTCACGGTAGACTGATCGGTTTCGTTTTGGTATTGATATCCATAGGTAAAGACCGAACCAAAATAATTCCCTGAAAAGTTATTGGCACTTTTACCCTTCATGATCCTATTCTTCATGTTGTAATAATACCGAATGCCTGCTCCGCCCAGTATTTCTCTAAAATCCTCCCGGTCTGCTTTGAAGGAGCCTTCTACAATCCAAGACCAGTTTGGACTGAATTTACGTTCATAGGCCAGGTTAATTAGCCGATTCCGAGCATTATCCTTTTCTTCCCAATTGCTTGCCAGGTACAAAGCAGGTCCAATCAAATCAACCTTAAACAGATGCAGTTTCTCTTCTTGAGCTCTAATAATGCGATTGTAAGATTCTACGATCCTGGAGAACTTGGTGGTATCGACCAATTCCGTGGAGGTTTGTACCTCGACTCTTTGATTTTGACCATTTACAGTTATTACTGTGATCAATACTACCCCCACTAGCGAAATTATCTTCATCTTGCAGTTAGATTTATCATCCCGAAATTCGTTTCCACCTTTATTTTTGATTGCCCGTTACCCTTGCGTACCAAGCTGCTAACATTTCCGGTTTTTTGAGTGGAGGCAGTGATTTGTTCAGATATTAAAATATCACCAAACTCCGATCGAAGTTGAAGGTTCAGTTGCTTCCAGGGTTGATTAAGTTCCAGGTTAATATCGGATTTAGAACCCTTGATATCAATCTTCACCAACCCGGTGACTTCCCCAATGGTTACGTCCCCCAAATTGGAATCCAGATTTAATATGCCGCTCAGACCTTTGATAGTGGTTTTGGTTTTATTGAATTTCAATCGATTATTGCCCTTAAGATTGTGAGCGGTGAAGTCTCCAAAATAGCATTGATACTCCCCGAGGCCGGATATTTGATCCAGGGAAATATTTCCAAACTTGTTGGTCAGGGTTAAGTTACCTCCCAGGTTGGTTAAATTAATATTTCCATAGCTGTTGTGAATCTCTAACTTGGCGTAGCTCGGAACCCAGATTTCGTACTTCGCCAATAATACTGATTCCAACGAAGTCTTGGTTGGAACTTGGTAGTAATTGGCAAGCCTGATTTCGTCCTTCTTTTTCTCCAGTATGTATTTCTGATATTTGGACTCTTTGGCAGCAACTTGCTCGCTTTTAGCCTTGCATATCAATGTCAGCTGTACTTTGACTTGATTAGAGTCCCATCCCTTAATGTCGATTTGAGACTTTTCACCTCTAATCACGATAGTGTTTTCAGGAGCATACTCGAAGTTTTGCTCTACGGTTTTAGTGATAACTTTAACTCGGACCTGGCCGAAACAGATTGATCCTGAAATAAGCAATAATGCAATTACTATAACTATATCAAGTTTTTTCCTCATCCTAATAGCATCTGCATCAGTTGTTTACCGATTTCATTTTTCTCTTTTTCAACCCGAACCAGGTACTCCAACAGGTGTACTTGTTGGGATTGCTCTATAGCGTCGATCAACTCGGCTTTTGAATGGTTAAGATCAAGATAATAATGGTATAGCGTTTCAAATTCCTCAGTGGCACATTGGCTGGAAAGCCGCTGGCAATGATCTTCGATTAGTGATATAAGCTCTTTGTCGTCAGTGAACTGTGCTACAGTCTCTGCTACGGTTACCCTGTGATCTTTAATGGTTTCTTCCGAATGGGTCACAGTGATGCTTTGGTGGGTAGTCCATGGGACCAATATTGCGAAAATCAGTATGGCAGCTGCTGCGCCTGAAAGCCATACATACCATCGGTTTAAGAAAATATTCTTAGGGCTTAGTCGCTCCTCAAAAATTTTAATCTCACTGGTTTTAGGAGCAGTATAGGTAGGTAGCTGTTTAACCGCCTGTTGTAGGTAGCTCTGATTTTCCAGCTGGTCTAACCTGTATTCAATATGCTCCCAAATTCCGTCTGGCGCCTTATGTAAGGGCAAGCTGTTTTTGGTTCGCTCAAAATCTGCATTGCTACCGGTCATCAGTCCATTATTGTTTGTAGTATTTTTTGAAGCTTTCTTTTTGCATAGTATAGTTGGGATTTTGAAGTACCTTCGGCAATCCCCAACATCTGGGCGGTTTCTTTATGGATATATCCCTCCACTTCCACCAATAAAAAAATATTCCGATATCCTTCAGAAAGTTGTGCAAT
>JANQPK010000181.1 GCA_028289505.1 Cyclobacteriaceae bacterium | reverse complement strand
TGTAGTTCAAAGAAGAAGTCAATATCCAGTACAGCTCCACTATTGTCTTGCAAGAATACCGAAATAAAACCTGAGTCACCTTGATCGTTTTTGACAGTGGCGGCTTCAATCGGATTGAACTCGGCTCCAATCATCGGTACAAAATCATCTCCTTGGATGTTATCAATGTCCCCGTCAAAATCGAATACGATAACTGTAAACAGCTCATCACCTAACACCACTGGATCCACATTATTTCCAATCGGTCCTGCTGGTAGGTTACTGAAAATACCATCTACGAAACCTGTATCGTTATTTGGGTCATTTGGAGCAAATTGAACCATTACATCAGGAAGCTGCTCAATACCAGCTTCATCAGGGTCCCAAGGCTCAGTTCCGTTGAATGCAGGAAACAAGTTCAGAAGGTATCCAGTTAATACCCGCTCTCGCACCCTGAAAGTGGTAGACAAAGAATCTACCTGGTTGTCTTCAGTGTAAGCTCTTAGTGTAACGGAAACATCTCCTGCGGTAGAAAACGTTACTGATGGAGAAATGTCTTCAATGATTTGTCCATCACCAAAATCCCATTCGTATCGGGAGGCATTGGTCGAGAGGTTATCAAACATCACCGGTACCCCAACTTCGACAATTTGAGGATCCAAAGCAAAATCCACTAATGGTCTTGGAAGTGGATCGTCGTCGCTACAGGAAGCGATGGCTAGGAAAAAAAGAAAGATACCTAGTGATCTGTATAATTTAGTCATGCGATAAATTTTAATGTACACAGTAAGTTAAGGAGATTTAACATATCAAACCATAAAAAGGGTTTAAATTACCGTAATAAGGGTAAGAGCTCTGGTTTATGAGTTGCATGTTTTTAGTTAGTTATAAGCATGACGGACGAACCGGTTTTTAGGTTGGCCTGTCATGGATTAATTCGTACTTTTAGTATAGTCTGGTAGTAATGTTAACACTGCCAACTTCATTTGAGTTTCCACCTTGCTAAACCCAACAGAAATGAAACACATACTGATCATAACTGGTGATGCCGGAGAAAGTTTTGAAATACTTTACGCAAAACATCGCTTAGCGGAGCAAGGTTATGGATCCACTATTGCTGCACCTTCGGCAAAACGCCTTAATCTGGTAATACATGACTTCGAACCTGGATGGGATACCTATGTGGAACGTAAGGGTTACCTGGTAGAAGCTGACAAGAGTTTTGATGAGATCAAACCAGAGGACTACCATGCCATACTATTCCCAGGTGGTAGGGCTCCCGAATATCTCAGGAACAGTCCCAAGGTACTTGAAATCCTTAAACACTTTTCTGATCATGGAAAGTATATCTTCGCCATTTGTCATGGAGTACAAATACTGCTCACCGCTGGCCTGGTAAATAAGAAACAGGTAGCGTGTTACGAACATGTAAAGTTCGAGGTTGAATCATGCGGTGGTATTTATCAAGGAGATACTGAGGCTGTGGTCGATGGCAACATCGTCACTGGCAAAACCTGGCAATCACATCCGGAATTCTACCAGGCGGTTTTCAAATGCCTTTCCGATGGAGTTATGAATTATGAGTTGTGAGTTATGGTTGGGACCTAACCCACAAGCCATCACTATTCACTGCTATTAAGCCGCTCTCTTCTCAGGAAAAATCCCGAAAATATGTTTTTCAGAATGGCGGATGATGCCAATATCTACCATGGTAATGATGCGCTGGTCACTTAATTCATCAAACAAGTCAATAGTAGAGTTGACTGTTTTGTTATTGAATGAGAAAATGATATCTCCCTCTTCAACTTGTGAACGAGCTGCAGGGCTATTCGGCTCAATCCTTACCACAAAAAGACCACCTGCGTTCTGTAGTCCATAGTGTCTTAGGATCTTAGTGTTGATAGTAACCTCCTGTAGTATAAATCCCAGTTTGGCGCGGAAAACAAACCCCTTTTCAATCAATTGACCTGCGATAAGCTTGGCCTTATCAATATCGATACTAAGGCTGAATCCCTGTGCTCCTCTGATGGTAGCAGTGTTGACACCTATCACCTCGCCTTTAGCATCAGTGAGAGGTCCTCCTGAATTTCCCGGATTCAATGCAGCATCTGTTTGTATCACATTATCAATTAGCATTCCAGACTGGGTTCTTAAGGTGCGCCCTAAACCGCTTATTACACCTGTAGTCACACTTTGTTGGAATCCTAATGGATTCCCCACTGCTATTACCAATTGACCAATCTGAAGGCCTTCCGAATCTCCCAATGTGGAAACACTCAGCTGATCTCCAAAGACTTTGATAATGGCTAAATCCGTATCCGGATCTTCACCGATCAATTCCGCTTGGGCACGGGTTCCATCAAGCATCACCACTTCCAACTTATCAGCCCCGTGGATGACATGACTGTTGGTGAAGGCGAGCCCATCTGAAGAAAAAATGAAACCCGAACCCGAGCCAACGGGTCGGGGTTTTCTCTTCCCATTCTTAAGCGCCTCAATTTTTACCACCGCATGCTTGATCTCATCAACTGCGGTAATAATAGTTTTAGAATAATCATCCATACCTAGCTTAGGTAACAAAAAATGGCCCAGACCCTAATCTGTGCCATTCTGTCAGGTAGTAATGATTGAAGGATTGACCCAAAAAACCCTAGTCCAAATTTGGTTGTGGGGTCAAACGCAAGTACGGTTTTACCTCTGTGTAACCTTTTGGGAACTCCTGGTCTGCCACTTCATTGGTAATTGAGGGTAGAATCACACAATCATCACCTTGCTGCCAATTAACTGGTGTAGCTACCCGGTTGTAAGCGGTCAGTTGCAACGAATCAATCACCCGCAGAATCTCGTTAAAATTCCTACCGGTAGATGCGGGGTAAGTCAAAGTCAATTTAATTTTCTTATCAGGACCTACGATAAAAACAGATCTAACAGTGGCTTTTTCATCTGCATTGGGATGAATCATATCATAAAGTTCTGCAATCTTACGATCCTCGTCCGCGATGATTGGGAAATTCACATCAGTATGCTGTGTTTCATTAATATCGTCGATCCAGCCGTGGTGATCCTTAAGCGGATCTACACTCAAAGCCATTACTTTTACATTTCTTTGATCAAACTCAGCCTTAAGTTTGGCGGTGGCCCCCAATTCGGTGGTACATACCGGCGTATAGTCTGCAGGGTGAGAGAATAAAACGCCCCAGGAATCTCCCAAATACTGGTGAAAGTTGATTTCACCTTCAGTGGTTTGGGCGTTGAAGTTTGGAGCTTCATCACCTAATCTTAGTGTGCTCATTTTGTTTGTTATTTTAGTGTTCCTAGATTATACGGAAGACACTTTTTTCAGTTGATGTTTTTTCAATTTTCTGTGTTCAAGCTGAGATATCCCCCACTAGTGATGGCCTTATTAAACCAGAGATCGTCCTCATAGGATTCTGCCAACCTACTAAGGGCTTCGGCGGATGATGCTCCTTCAAAGCAGCCCAAGCTTAAAGCTACCTGGAATACCACCTGTGTATCCGGATCCTCTGCAAGTTTGATCACTTCAGGCAAAAGCTCCGGGTAAGTTTCTGAAAATTGCAATCCACGAATCCGGATTTGGGGGTGTGGATCGTGCATGGCTGCCAGGGCAATGCTGGCGGAGATACCTTCCAATGCCTCAATGGTAAATAAGGCGTGCAATCGAGCCATGGGTGAATCAGAGTGTTTCAGCATCAATTTGAGATCGTCTAAGACCATGGCATCAGCTCTTTCAACTAATAACCTTTGGGCGGTTAGTCGCCACCATCCACCTGGGTGCTCCAGAAGAGCGACCAGTTCACCAGTTGACATCTGGCCTGGATATTTTGTCGGCACCTCCGTAATGGCATCCTGGGGTAGGATTCGGTATATTCTTCCCATATTGTCTCCTCGGTAAAAATCCATATCCTCTTTCAGGTCCTCCGGTATTGATAACGGTGTTTCAATGTGCTGCCGATACATATCCACCACCAGTAAACTGCCATCAGGCGCTACTTCAAAATTTGCGGGACGAAACCAGGAATCCGTACTGGCCAGGAACTCACTATTCAGATTAGAATGTGGTCTACTGGCAGCTTTTAGGGGTCCCTTACCCTGAGTTAATTTATCGCGGTGTATTAGATTACCAGCTACCTCACCGGTAAAAATGGACTCACCATATTCCTCTGGAAATAATTGCCCGTTGTAGAAGGTCCCTCCTGAACATCCTGTAAAATGATCTTCTGCATACTCAACTCTATCCAAATTTTCCTCATCGTATCTTTTCTGTCTTCGAGTGGTTCGTTCAGCTCTCCAATATGGAGCTGGGGTAAGCTGAAACATTTCCAAACCATCTTGGTAAATGTTTTGAATGGGTGCTTTGTGATCATCAGCACCATTTCGGATCAAGTAACGCCAAGGAATAACAATTTGAGACAAATGGATGGTATTCTGAGTACCAAAACGTTGACCCCAATTGTCAATAGCTTGACCGAATTGGGTATAACCTGAAGCTGGTTCAAACTGCTCTCGGTCCAACCTGAATCGAAAATCAGTCCCCGCCACGGAAATCTCCCCGAGATCTGGTTTGGGAACATATTTAATCTGGCCAGGATTTCCATGGTTGGAGCCATAAATCCAATTGTCAACATTAAATTTCAAATTGGTAATTTGTGCCTCGCTATTATTCGCAAAAAAACCGCTAAACATCACCTGCTGGATGTCGGATTTATGGTCACCATCGATATCCTTCAAATAAAGGATATTGGGCGCTGAGCAAACCAAAAGCCCTCCCTTCCAGGGTAACACACTGGTTGCCTCATTAAGACTGTCTTGAAAAATTACGAAGTGATCCAGCAATCCATCACCATCTGTATCTTCTAGGTATTTAATTCGGCTGCGTGCTTTACCAGGTTGCGGTTTGTAAGGATAGTCCAGCATCTCCACCACATAGATATTGCCGTATTCATCTAATTCGATATCAACCGGATCCACTATCTGGGGTTCTGACGCTATTAACTCAATACGGAACCCAGGCTCAACTTGAAAGCTTGAAATGGCTTGTTCAGGTGTTAATGGCTCAGGATAATGTGGACTAGTACCACAACTAAACAAGCCGAAGATAATTGCCAAAAGAGAAACTGTACAACGCATAGCAGATATAATCTATCACGATATGATATAAAAATCAAATCCCGTATCTTATTAGTGATGAAACTGCAGTTATTTATTTTCCTGGCCCTAGTTACCATTCAATGTTCAACCCCAGCAGACACGCTGAGGATTGGCACCTTTAGTTTTAACGCC
>JANQPK010000114.1 GCA_028289505.1 Cyclobacteriaceae bacterium | reverse complement strand
TAATGTCCCCTTTGGACGGTCAAAGAAGCCACTCAGGAAACCAGCCTCAAAGTCAGTTGGGTGTAATTGAAATACAATTACGGGGATGATAAAAATATCGATAAAAAAGATAAAATTTCAGGTTGGTTTTCAGAATGATTTACTGCCTCGGTAGTACAAGCAAGATATTTTGTTGTCCACAAAAACCTCTACCCCGAGTTCAGTCGCATGAAGGACCTTGAACAGAATACCTCGTGACTCGGATTTCCCCAAAAAAAAAATTAAAGAAGTTAAATGCAAGCGCAATCGATTCGTTCCACTCGTTTCCAGAAGTTCTCTTGGTACCCGAAGCTTTAACCAATCCTACACGCTAATCTTGTTCAAAATTCCGTATTTTACATGGACGCCGGCCATCATTTTGGCCGTTGTGGGCAATTGACAAAAGAGGAAATGAAAATTCTTATCATAGGTGGAACAGGATTTATAGGAAGGCATTTGGTTAATCACCTTGAAGAAGAACATCAACTGTTATTAATCCATAGAGGGAAGGAATCAAAAGATAGTAAGTTCAAATCTATAAAAACCGACCGTAGAAAAATACCTTCATTACGGAGCATCTTTGAAATAGAAAGACCTGAGGTAGTTATAGATCTAATTCCATATTATGCCCAAGATGCGTGGGATATTATCAATACTTTTCGTGGAATTAGCAATAGTATAATAGCTTTAAGTAGTGGAGATGTTTATCAAAATTATGAAGTATTCAAAGACAATCTTCCAGTACAAAGTGAGTTAGCTTCAAAAGAAGATAGTCCACTGCGAGCTAAACTTTTCCCCTATAGAGGAGTTGACCGGGAAAATCAATTGTTTGAAAACTACGATAAGATACTAGTTGAAAAGATATATCAATCACAAAATGAAATTCGAACGACTATCTTAAGACTTGCTGCCGTGTATGGAGCTTATGATAGCCAAAGGAAACTCAAACAATACATTCAGCCAATGATTAAAGGGCAAAAATCTGTAACTATTAATGCAAAAAAAGCTACTTGGAAGTGGACAAGAGTATTTGTCGAAGAAGTCTGTCAGGCTATTCGATTATCAGTAGACAGTGAACAGTCATCGCACCACGAAATATTTAATGTGGGAGAACAAGAATCATTGTCACAAATAGAATTACTCGAAAAAATCAAAGAGATCACCAAATGGGATGGCAAAATTGAAGTGACGGAAAAACAGTATGACAGCTTCAATTATGATCAGCATCTTGAACTTAACACTCAAAAGATTAGGGATGTATTAGGTTACGAAGAGAAATTTCACATGGAAGAAGGCCTAGGTAAAGCCGTAGAATTTGAAAAAACAGTGATAGAATAAAAAACCTCAAGCCCGGCCAACACCTCAGTTCCAATGAAACATCCCAAAAGGGTCTGACTGAGATAGAGCCTTTGGACAAAAAACAACAAACGGATTTAATCTGATGACTCATTTAACGGATGGAGTTTTCGCTTATCAATGCCTGATGCCAACAGCAAGAACAAAAAGATCCTTATATCCAACAATTCCAGAAGAATCATAACCTATAGACAAATGGTTTAATGGGAAGAACCTTATTCTGAATGAACTTGAAAATCTATTATTTCAACTATGGAGAATTAAAATCAGGTGCATTAATTAACATGGTCCCTGCACTATGCAAGGGGTTGTACTCAACAGGCAAAAGAGAAAGTGACCAACTTCCCAGGTTTATCAACCTTCCTTTTTGATCTTGGCTTGTGCCGCAGCTAGTTTAGCTATAGGCACACGATAAGGTGAACAAGATACATAGTCGATACCTACTCCATGGCAAAATTCCACGGATGAGGGCTCCCCACCATGTTCTCCACAAATACCCATGGATATGTTGGGGCGGGTCGACCGGCCTTTAGTGACGGCCATTTGAATCATTTGCCCAACTCCCTGCTGATCCAATACCGTAAAAGGATCGTGTTGGATGATTCCTTTTTTGAGATAAGTAGGTAAGAAACTTGCAATATCATCCCGTGAGAAGCCATAGGTCATCTGGGTGAGATCATTGGTACCAAAAGAAAAGAATTCAGCTTCCTCGGCAATTTGATCCGCAACTAAAGCGGCCCGAGGTACTTCGATCATAGTGCCAATGGGACATGCTATGGAATCATTTCGTTCAGCAAATACCTTTTTGGCTTCATCCAGTATTATTCGTTTCTGCATGTTGAATTCGCCTATATCGCCAACCAAAGGAACCATAATTTCCGGATGGGTATCGATTCCTTTAGCTTTTAGTTTAAGCGCCGCCTGCAGTACTGCCCGGACTTGCATACGGGTGATTTCAGGATAGGTATTACCCAAGCGGCAGCCGCGATGGCCTAGCATGGGATTCATTTCCTTGAGTTCTTCTACTTTTTTAGCGATGTCTTTAATGGTGATTCCCATACTAGTAGCCATCTTTTTCTGTAAGCCTGGCGTGGTGGGAATGAATTCGTGTAAGGGTGGATCCAGTAAACGGATAGTCACGTTAAATCCTTGCATGGCTTCCAGGATTTTTTCAAAATCACCACGTTGCATGGGTAGCAGTTGGTCTAGGGCTTTTTGCCTTCCGGTTTCATCCAAAGCCAGGATCATCTCCCTCATAGCAGTGATACGGTCGTCACCGAAGAACATATGCTCGGTGCGGCATAAGCCAATACCGGTAGCTCCCATGGAACGGGCCAAAACCGCAGCTTCTGGGGTATCCGCATTAGTGCGTATTTCCAGCTTAGCATGCTGATTGGCTAACTTCATTATTGCACCAAAATCGCCGCTCAATTCAGGATCTACGGTGTCCAGCTTTCCTTTATAGACCAGACCTTTGGTTCCGTCCAGGGAGATCCAATCTCCCGGTCGGAATTTATCCTCACCAATGATCAAGGTTTGCTTCTCGTAGCTAATTCTCAAAGCCCCAGCTCCTGAGATACAGCACTTACCCATACCTCTGGCTACCACAGCAGCATGCGAGGTCATGCCACCTCTTGCTGTTAATATCCCTTGGGCAGCGTTTATGCCTGGCAAATCATCGGGCGAAGTTTCCAGCCTAACCAGTATAACTTTTTTACCCCGGCGGCTTAGATCCTCTGCTTCATGTGATGAAAGCACTATTTGACCTGTGGCAGCCCCAGGTGAGGCAGGCAGACCCTTGGCCAACTTTACTGAATGTTCAACCTGCCTAGGCTTAAAAACCGGGTGCAACAACTCCGTCAATTTGTTAGGATCAATTCGGAGTAGTGCTGTTTTTTCATCGATCATTTTTTCAGCCATCATATCCATGGCAATTTTCACCATGCTGGCCCCCGTCCTTTTACCAGTGCGGGTTTGAAGTAGCCACAAGCGGCCTTCCTGAATGGTGAATTCCATATCCTGCATATCCTTGAAATGATCCTCAAGACGCTGCTGATGTCGATCCAAGTGCTGATAAACTTTAGGCATCCGTTCTTCCAGTGAAGGATAACTCTTTAGACGCTCTTCTTCTGCAATGCCCATCAACTTAGCCCACTCCCTAGAGGCATATTGGGTTATTTGCAAGGGAGTGCGGGTTCCTGCCACCACATCTTCTCCTTGAGCATTAATCAGATATTCTCCATTAAAACGGTTTTCTCCAGTGGCTGCGTTGCGGGTAAAGGCTACACCGGAGCCGGAGTCCAGTCCCATATTGCCAAACACCATTGCCTGAACATTGCAGGCAGTGCCCCATTCTTCGGGTATGTCATGTAGCTGTCGGTAATATACCGCCCTAGGGGTAAACCAACTATCAAATACCGCCAACATACAGTTCCAAAGCTGTTCCCAAGGACTTAGGGGGAATTCCTGCTTGGTGTAGTGGTTGATTACCTGCTTAAATTCTTCTACGATCTCCTGTAAATGTTGCACTGACAATTCTTGATCGGAATGCAGACCATTATCTAGTTTTTTCTTAGATAGAACCCGTTCAAAGACATCCTCTGCATCATCGCTCAAGCTATTGATCTTCATTACCACATCCCCATACATTTGTATGAACCGGCGATAGGAATCCCAAGCAAATCTTTCATTGCCGGTCATGGCAATCAATCCTTTGATGGATTGATCATTCAGGCCAATGTTAAGTACGGTATCCATCATGCCCGGCATAGAGTCCCTGGCACCAGATCGCACTGATAGTAAGCATGGACGCTCATCAGAGCCAAAGGTGGCACCCATGACCTTTTCGATCCCTGCAATTCCAGCTTCTACTTCTTGTTTCAGGAGGGGTCTTAACTTTTCAGAACCACCTTCCTGGTATTCCTTACAAACCTCTGTAGTGATGGTGAAACCAGGCGGAACAGGAATGCCCAACAGGCACATTTCTGCAATATTTGCTCCTTTACCCCCTAGTAGGGGCTTCATATCTTTTCCTCCTTCAGTAGATTCAGGACCGAATTGATAAACACGTTTTTTGATATTAGTGGTAACTTCCATTTGCATTCTATTAAAGTCCTTACTAACTCCAGTTGTTAACCAATTGGTTATCAACTGGAAATTAAGGTAGTTTCAAAATCTTATTTCAGAATTGATTCCAATCATTAAACCATGTGATTTATTTTGTTTTTAACGATGATAGACTTATTGATAAGTCTTCCGCGTAGTTGAAGTCGGCACATCCTGCAGGTAGTGCAACACTATCCTCTCAACTCTACTAAAAGCCACTTTCACTGCCTCTGAAATTTGTTGTCCCTTTTGCCAATTTGAGCCTTCCACACCAATGAGCTTTAGGAAACGAGGCTCTCTTCCGATGGTAGCGGCCATTCGCAGAACTTCTGCTACTCCAAAGCTGTGGGAGGAGTAAAATACACTTTCGTGGGACAGTAATTCATGATAAGAGTCGAACTCGTATACATGCCCCGCAGAGTTAGTTAGGGAGTGAGCAGCGTCCACGATAATCACCTTTTCTTTATGCTCCCATAAGCTTAAAAGTTGACTCAAATCACCTGATATCATTAAGAATTGTGCCAAATCGGTATACTTCTTTTGGAGTTTTTTGACAGCATAAATACCGAAAGCGTCATCTCCGCACCATTCGTTACCAATGCCTATGATCAGTATGTTACTATTCACGTTCAATTTTGACCTTTAAAAAGTGAGTGGAGCAGGAAATACAGGGATCATAGTTACGAACTGCTTGCTCGCAACGTTCGGTAAGCAGTTCGTCGCTCAGATCCTCAAATTGGATTACTAATCTCCGTAGGTCTTCTTCTATAACGTGTTGGTTATGACTGGTAGGAGCTACGATCCGAGCGTTTTGAATAATACCCTTTTCATCAATCTGATACCGATGAAACAGGATACCTCGAGGAGCTTCCGTAGCGGCTCGGCCTATGCCGCTCTTTGGTTCAACCTGATCTTTTATTTCGCCTGGATATTCATATTGATCCAAAAGTCGCAGGGCTTCTTCACAAGCATAAAATATCTCAATCATTCTTACCAGCAGGCTTTTAAAGGGATTCTTACAAACAGGAACAAGCCCAATATCTTCGGCCAATGATCTTGCTGAGGACGAAAGTTGTTCAAAATTATGATTGAAACGTGCCAGAGGCCCGGTGAAAACTGTTTTATCCCCGTCCAACCAAGTGTGAAGTGTAGTACTGTAGGGCTGTTGTTGTTCAGTAAAGCGGTCTTCATAAACCTCCGCTTCTATGGAAAGTCCCTTATTGGAAACGATACGACCATGATTCATAGGATATTCCTGATCATTTCTAAGTGCTATGAACTCATAGTCGAACTCAAAATCCGGAAATTCCAGGGTGGCCATCCAATGTGCTGCGTCATGTGCAATTTCCTGGGCTTTCTCCAGTCGCTCTTTAAGGTTTTTGAATTCGGAGGGGTGAGGATAGCGATAGAATCCACCTACTTTTACATTGATAGGGTGGATCTCACGACCTCCAAGAATATTAACAATGTCGTTTCCAGCTTTCTTTAAATACAATGCTTTTTCAACCCAGTCTTTATGGTCTTTGGCCATGGCGATGGCATCGGGGTATCCCAGAAAGTCCGGGACGTGTAGCATGAACGTATGCAGGGCATGACTCTCGATCCATTCTCCACAATACAGCAATCGTCTCAATTCATTAAGGGTAGTGGTAGCCTGATATCCGCATATCTTTTCCAGGGCGTGCACGGAACTCATCTGGTAAGCAACCGGGCAAATTCCGCATATTCTAGCAGTGATGTCCGGTGCTTCCCTAAAGGAGCGTCCTTGTAAAAATCCCTCAAAAAATCGAGGGGGCTCAAATATTTTCAATTGAGATTCCATGACCTCATGGTCCTTTATCTTCACGTAAAACGACCCCTCTCCCTCTACCCGGGCCAAATAATTGAGCTTGATCTCTCTGGACTTTTCACTGTTTTTCATAGTTCTTACTTTCTTTGGAAAAAGCAGGCGACCCCGCATTAAAATTTCTGAACAATCCCAGAATAGTATGGTCATCAACCAGGTTTTGAGAGAGATACGAAGCCAAGGCTTCAGTGTTGGGGTTTTCCTTTGGTCCATAACATCCAAAACAGCCACGATAGTAATGTGGACATAATGCGCCACAGCCGGCCTGGGTCACAGGGCCAAGACAAGGCAAATCACGGGTTACCGCAACACATGGATTCCCATTCAGTTTACATTCCAAGCATACACTGTGATCGGGAACAGTCGGTTTTTTACCATGAAGATAAGATGATAACACTTCTAACAACTGGTATTTGTTAATGGGACAACCTCTCAATTCATAGTCCACTTTAACGTGATCTGCAATAGCAGTTGAAGTCTCCAGAGTATCGATATACTCGGGACTGGCATAGACAGCTTTGATATATTCCGACACTTTCACATAATTGCGAAGCGCTTGAATACCTCCACTGGTAGCACATGCTCCGATACTGATCAGGAATTTGGAATTCTTGCGTATTTCCAATATCTGGATAGCATCGTGTGGGGTAGTGACCGAACCCTCAACCAGTGAGATGTCGTAAGGTCCCTCAATTATTGTTTTGGTAGCTTCAGGGAAGTAGGCTATCTCTATCTGTGCGGCCAATGTCAGCAGTTCATCTTCGCAATCCAAAATACTTAATTGACAACCATCGCAAGAGGCAAATTTCCATACCGCCAACTTTTTCTTATTCATAGCTCAGCAATGTTTAAGTAAGATTTGACTTGTGGATAAGCAAAAACAGCTCCATCCTTGCATACAAAGTATGGACCAAACTGACAATGACCGCAAAACCCGGTGGCGCATTTCATATTACGCTCCATAGACAAATAGACACGATCTTCCGGTATATCGACATCGAGGCAGGCGTGAACAGCGTAGTTCATCATTATTTCAGGACCGCAGATAAACGCTGCTGTATTCCTGGGGTCAAAGTTTGCGTTACCAATGAGACGGGTGACTACCCCCACATTACCTCGCCAGTTTGAGTAAGCGTGGTCTACCGTGATCTGAAAGTTTAGCGTGGGGTCCGCCTGCCAGGAAATTATATCTTGATGGAAGATGATATTTTCCGAACTTCTGGCGCCGTAAAGCACATTCAATTTACCATAGTCATTTCTATCATGTAGAATCCGTTCAATTAGTGGTCTTAGTGGTACGATTCCCACCCCTCCGGCCAAAATTACGATGTCTTTATTTTTGGCTTCTTCCAAGGGCCAGGAAGTGCCAAAAGCCCCCCGAACCCCTACCTGGTCGCCAACAACCAGGTTGCAAAATGCCTTAGATACTGTTCCAACATCTTGTATAGTGTGTATCAACTGCTGTTGAGAATTCCACAGACTGCTTATGGAAATTGGAATTTCACCGATACCAAAAGCATACAACATATTAAACTGACCCGGTTCTATGGACTCGATCATTTCGGCTTCAGAGGGAGCCAGTTTAAGGGTAACGATACCTCGATTCTCCGCTTTCCTTTCTTGAACGGTGTATAGTACCGGCAGCCATACATCTGGTTGTACGGTTTGCTGGGTTACTTTTGCATAATCAGACTCTGGCGCCATATACATCTAAAAGTTGAATTCTGGTATCCACTAAACGTTGGATCATTTCAGTTGCAGAGTGTTTCATTAAAAAGTAGCCTAATTTGTAATCTTCCTCACATTTTTTGCGCAGGCAGTTACCATCTAATGCTATTACCGAGGTGTGTTCCACAGCACACAGGTCAAACTGCAGCCGGTAAGGAGGAATGATCCAGCTAAATCCAGCGATCTCTCCGCCATGCAGCGAACGGATAGTAAGTGATCCCCGGGTAGGATGTAACAATTGTGCTGCGATATTCCCTTCCCTGATCACATAGAGATAGTCTGCCGGGTCTCCCTTTTTACCCAGAAACTCCCCCGGTTTAAAATGCATATTCTTTCCACAACCGGCTATGAACTCAAGCATCTCTGGGGTCATCCCATGGAAGAATTTATGTTCAGTCAATAGGTCTTTAATCGTTTTCATTTTGTCAATTGGTTTCTCCGTCAAATTGGGCTTGAATTACAGGTCCTATCGGGCCAATTCCTCAAGTCCCTCGGTGATATCGATGCCCACCGGGCACCAGGTAACACAGCGACCACAACCCACGCATCCGGAGGTGCCGAACTGATGGTACCAGTATGATAATTTATGCGTCATCCATTGACGATAACGAGCAGGAGTACTACCTCTGACTTTTCCACCCTGTATATAAGAAAAATCACCGTTAAAGCAGCTGTCCCAGCGCAGCCATCGTTCGCTGTGTTCGCCGGTAATGTCCGTTATGTCCTCCGTACTGGTACAGAAACAGGTGGGACAAACCATAGTACAATTAGCACAACTTAAGCAACGGTTTCCGACCTCATCCCAATACTTATGTTCCAGGGTCTTCTTTAGCAATTCTGCGGCTTCCGTAGGTTCGAATCTCTTTTTCATACTTGATGCTGCCTTCTCGATCATGCGCTCCATGCTCTCGAGTTCTTCTGCAGAAGCCCATTGAAGCTGCAGTTTTTTGATCAACTTTTCACCTTTCTGAGACCCTGTTTCGATAAGGTAATAGATGCCATTATTGCCTGATATTTCGTGAACACCTAGATCAAAGCCTGATTCGGGCTTTGGACCTGTATGGGTAGAGGTACAGAAGCAGTTTGCTGATGGTAAGGGACAAGAGGCCGCGATGATAAGCAATTGCTCCCGGGCCTGTTGATACCACTTATTTACGAAAGCCCCTTCCAGGAAAACCCTATCCAGTATCTTAATAGCTTCCAAATCGCAACTACGCACACCCCAAAACACCATCTTTTGTGGCTTATCACCTGTTTCTACGGTGAAATTTTGGTTAGTACCGTTAGTGCTCCAAAGTTTTCTTCTGGGGGGATGAAGGTATTGTTTGAAAGATTGCGGCCCCACTGCATATTGAAAGAGCCCCTTATTAGGAATTGGCTTAATTCGATAGTGACCCTGGGCTTGCTCATCCGTGTATCCCTGGGCCAGGTCATCGAAGCTTTGGATTTCTCCCAGCATAATGGCACCATCGCGAACCAACGGTCCAATCTGGGAGTAACCCTGTCCAGATAATTGTGAGAAAAGTGAAATCAGGCCTTTTATATCGGTACGAAAAGCATGATGTTTAGCCATGATGCGTAGATATTTTACGGAAAAAATATCCTTATTTGATCCTTATAAAATAATGACAAAGCCCAGTAGATCAGGTGATTAATTTCATGGTAGAAGGCAGATATCTATTTTAGATTTCAACCAGTTTATCAATTTAACCTACCATAAATTGCATTCTTACCACCTCCATATCCAAGGTCTGGTCCAGGGAGTAGGTTTTCGTCCGTATGTCTTTCATCAAGCCTGTAAACTTGGTCTGAAGGGATGGGTAAATAATGGAGTAGATGGTGTACACGTGATATTTAATACAGATCTTGATCCAATTTATGTATGCCGTAAACTCATTGACAATGCACCAGAACAGGCCGTCGTTGAAAACCATTATTTAACCCCCACCGATCATCACCATTACCGCGACTTTCAAATCGTAAGTAGCGATTCCCAAGGCAATAGAGAAGTTAGGTTAAGCCCCGACTTTGGACTATGTAAGCATTGCAAGGAAGAGATGGATTCGCAAAAGGACCGTCGCTTCCAATATGCCTTCACTACCTGCACGCAATGTGGACCCAGGTATTCTATTATCCACAACCTTCCATTCGACAGACATCATACCACTATGGAGCGCTTTAATATGTGTGATGACTGTCATCGTGAGTATCATGATGTTGGCGATCGGCGCTTTTATTCTCAGACAAATTCGTGTCCAAGCTGCTCCATTAACCTCAGCCTCTACTCCAAAGATGGAATTAGTGACTGCCAGGAAGCAGCTTGTATAGATGAAGTGGTTGCTGCCCTAAGTAATGGGAAGACGGTAGCGGTCAAGGGTATAGGTGGTTACCTTCTGTTATGTGATGCTACTGATAAAAGGGCCATCCATGGTTTGAGGCAACGTAAACGTAGACCGGAAAAGCCTCTAGCTATGCTTTATCCCAATATCGATCGAGTAATGGAAGATTATCAAGTCTCCAAAAGTGAAAAGGAATTTTTACAGGGTTCGCAATCACCCATCGTACTGCTTCAGCTTAAAGAAAGACCCACCTCTAAAGTGCATTGGCAGGGCATAGCTCCAGGGCTTGACCGCTATGGGGTCATGCTTCCATATGCTCCTTTGCTATACCTAATAGCAAAGCGGTTTAACCAGCCGTTGGTGACCACAAGTGGAAATTTAAGCGGCTCTCCTATTGTCTATGAAGATCAGGTAGCCCTGAAATCACTTTCTCATTTTGCTGATTATATCCTAACCCATAATCGTTCCATTGTGGTACCACAAGATGATTCGGTGTTATGCGTTCCGAATTTCGGGAAATCAGCAGTGATCTTGCGCAGATCAAGAGGATTTGCGCCATCCTATTTTGGAAGCTTTCCCAAGGATTTGCCAGAAGGGTGGTTGGGATTGGGGGCTCAGATGAAAGGGGCCTTTGCCTTGTCCCATCACCGCCAAATATATGTTAGCCAGTACCTGGGTGATTTAGCAAGTTTTGACGCCCAGGTGGAATTCGAGCATAATCTGCGACATTTGGAAGCATTGCTGGAATTTACCCCCCGTATGATTTTTACTGATGCCCATCCACACTATTTCGTTCATGAATGGGCACAAGGTTTCAAGGACCAAAACTTGCCGGTGAAATACGTGCAGCATCATAAGGCACATTTTGGTGCTGTACTTATGGAAAATGAACTGTTGGATGCCCACGAGCCTATTTTGGGGGTTATTTGGGACGGAACAGGGTATGGTGATGATGGTAACATCTGGGGAGGGGAGTTTTTCCTTTACCATAATCACCAGATCAAACGATTGTATCACCTGGAAGAATACCCACATATTCTAGGTGATAAAATGTCTAAAGAGCCTAGGCTATCAGCGCTCTCGGTGTTGCGTCATACGGCTGTGGTTAATTCGGTGGTGGAGCAGGCCTTCGCCCCTGATGAGTTGCAAATGCTGTCTTCAAGAATTGCCAGCAAAGACGGCTTGAATACTTCCAGTATGGGCAGGCTTTTTGACGCGGTTGCGGCCATGCTAGGTTTGATTTTTAAGTCTAGCTATGAAGGTCAGGCGGCCATGTATCTTCAGGCTAAGGCGCGAAGCTTTAAAGGTGATGTGGATCCCTATCCCATCAAGTTCAAAAATGGCCACATCAAATTGAGCAGCCTGGCACAAGGCATACAGTTCGATATAAATTGTGGTCTAAGTTCGAACCAAATAGCCTTCAAATTCCATAGGACGTTGGTTCATATGATTTTGAAAGTTGCTGAGAATAGCCAGGTAAGGCATTTAGCATTCAGCGGGGGGGTGTTTCAGAATAGTTTATTGGTTCAACTGATCAACAAGGAGCTAGGGAATAAATACAAAATTTACTTTCACCAGCAGCTGTCTTGCAATGACGAAAACATTGCCTTCGGCCAACTGGCTTGTGGGCATCTGCACAACAGTAAGGCAATCGCTGTCGAGGAATTAACCAGTACCGTATGAAATATCTGAATGAATATAGGGATCCGGAATTGATCCACAGGTATCTGAAAAAGCTGCATCAGCTGGTTTCACGGCAATGGACGATTATGGAAATTTGCGGTGGCCAAACCCACAGTTTGGTTAAGAATGGTCTTCTTGAGCTTTTGCCTGAGGAAATAATAATGATCCATGGTCCTGGTTGTCCGGTGTGTGTGACACCCATGGGTACCATAGACAAGGCTATTCAGTTAGCCCATAAGGAAAATGTTACAATTTGTTCTTTTGGGGACATGCTCAGAGTCCCGGGCTCCCGGGGAAGTCTGCTGGAAGCCAAGGCGAAAGGAGCTGACATCAGGGTGTACTACTCACCCCTGGAGGCCGTTGACTTGGCCAGAGCCAATCCCCAAAAAGAAGTAGTATTTCTCGCTGTTGGTTTTGAGACCACCACTCCAGCCAATGCCCTATCTGTGCTGCAGGCACACCAACTGGGACTATCCAATTATTCGGTGCTGACTTCCCAGGTAAGATTGCCACCTGCTATGGAGGCCATTTTGAATGACGACCGTACATCTATCCAAGGCTTTCTGGGAGCCGGACATGTAAGCGTAATAAGTGGTGTGGAAGAATACCTCCCCATTGCCACTAAATACCAGGTACCCATAGTAATGACAGGGTTTGAACCTGTAGACATTTTACAGGGTATTTTTATGGTGGTAGAACAATTAGAAAACGGTAGGTATGAGGTGGGAAATCAATACAGCAGGGCCGTAAAATCAGCAGGGAACAGAGAAGCTTTGCGCATTGTCAATAAGATATTGGAGATCAGTGATCAGGATTGGAGAGGAATAGGCATGATACCTTCTAGCGGCTATCGGCTGAAGCAGGAATATCATCAATATGACGCAGAAAAGAAATTTGCCCTGACTGTCGGTTCAACAGAAAGTGATAAACAATGTCTGGCAGGGGAAATACTAAGAGGGATCATAAAACCTATGGAATGCCCATTTTTCGGTACACTGTGTACACCAGATAAGCCTATGGGTGCCCCTATGGTTTCTTCCGAAGGCGCTTGTGCTGCTTACTATCAATTTGCTAAGGAATCGCATCATGAATCTTGAATGTCCTTTACCGCAAATTGATTTTGACATCATTACCATAGGCCATGGTAGTGGAGGGTTGCTTACTCATAAGTTGCTGAAAGCAGGGGTTTTTAACCTGTTTGATAACGAAATTTTGAGACAGCATCACGATGGAGCTACCCTCGACCTCAATGGTAAGACTGTTTTTACAACTGATAGTTTCGTGGTTTCACCCCTGTTCTTCCCCGGAGGTAACATAGGTGACCTTGCCATAAACGGAACCGTAAATGACCTGGCTATGTGCGGAGGTATTCCCAACTACATATCAGTGGCTTTTATATTAGAAGAGGGTCTTGAAATGGCCACCTTCTGGAAGGTATTGGTATCCATGAAAAAAGCCGCAGAAAACGCGGGAGTTAGAATAGTGACCGGAGATACCAAAGTGGTTGAAAGAGGCAAAGGCGACCAGATATTCATAAATACTACCGGCATTGGTTCTCTGCACCCAAAGGCTAGTATTGGCCTACACCGTATTAAAAGTGGTGATAAGATATTGCTGAGCGCCGAAATGGCCCATCACGGCACCACCATAATGTCGTTACGGGAAGGCTTTCAATTTGAAGCTGAAATTAAGTCCGACACCTGTTCACTTCACGAACCAGTGGCTAGACTGCTTGACCAGTTTGGCAGTGGGATTCGCTTATTCAGAGACCCTACCCGAGGGGGAGTTGCCACCACTTTGGCAGAAATAGCTGGAGATACTCAACTGGGCATTGATGTTTACCAAGAGCAATTACCGCAAAACGATCTGATAAATAGTGCCTGTGAATTGCTGGGTCTGGATCCCTGGTATGTGGCAAATGAAGGGCTGTTCTTGAGTATCGTTGACAGCAGCATGGCAGATCAATTACTGCTCAACCTTAAAAGCCATCCATTGAGTAGAAATGCGGCGGTAATCGGCGAGGTGACGGATAATCACCGCGGTAAGGTAATATTACACAATGCCATTGGTGGAAAACGTGTTTTAGGTATGCTACCGGGGGAGCAGTTGCCCCGTATTTGCTAGGTCATATAACGGGCTGACAATTGTCATATGACCGAAGCTTAGCTATAACGATATTTTTACCACCAAGCGCAGAAAACGAACCGGTAATGCATGAACTTACGGTAGTGCAACAGATCGTAAAAATTGCGGATGAAACCGTACTAAAGGAGCAGGCCCGAAAAGTGCTGAATATAACGTTGGAAATTGGAGAATGCTCAGGTATTGAAATGGGCGCTTTTGATTTCGCCTGGCCCATAGCAGTTAGGGATTCCGTATTGGAATATGCGGACCTGAAGGTGATCCGCCCGAAGGCTAGAGCAGAATGCCAACAATGCTTCAGTAGTTTTACCAAGCACCAACCTTACGATCCATGCCCTAAATGTGGTTCATTTATTCACCACCTCTACCAGGGGAATGAATTGAAAATTAAATCAATGAATATTATTTAAAGCAAAATACTATGTGTGCAACATGCGGCTGTTCCGATCAAGCATCAGACCAAGTAATCCATAACCACCACTCCTCAAGGCAGCGGGAAATAAATTTGGAGAAGGACATATTGCAAGAAAATAACCTCAGGGCTCAACGCAATCGGGGCTATTTTGAGGCAAAAAATATATTTGCGGTAAACCTGGTGAGTTCACCAGGTTCAGGTAAAACTGCTTTGCTTGAACGTACCATAGCACTTTTAGACGATGTACCTCTATATGTCATCGAGGGAGATCAACAGACTACCAACGATGCCGATAGAATCAAACGTACAGGGGCACCGGTAGTACAGATCAACACCGGTAATGGCTGCCACCTCGATGCAGAAATGATTCATCAAGCCCTTCACCAATTGGAACCGGTAGATCATAGTTTGGTATTTATCGAAAATGTAGGCAATCTGGTTTGTCCGGCATTATTTGATCTGGGGGAGGCACATCGAGTAGTAATTATGAGTGTAACAGAAGGGGAAGATAAGCCACTCAAATATCCCAATATGTTTGCTACCAGTCAGCTTTGTTTGATCAATAAAACTGACCTATTGCCATATGTAGACTTTGACGTAGAGCGTTCGAAAAATTATGCACTGCAAGTAAATCCTAGCCTGAAATTCATCGAAACCTCTGCCACTGATGGAACCAATCTTTCGAAGTGGTGCGAGTGGTTAAATCACCATTTAAGAGTACCTCATTAAGGATTAACAATGTGTTTGGCCATACCTGGTAGAATAATCACCATACAGAATAATGATGAGCCCTGCTTGCGCAGTGCCATGGTTTCGTTTGGTGGTATTACCAAACGCATTAATATCAGTATGGTGCCAGAAGCAGGAGAAAAAGACTATGTGTTGGTACACGTGGGAGTGGCAATAACCATTATTGACGAGAAAGCAGCGGAAGAAACCTTGCGTTACCTTAAGGAACTGGAGAGTCCTGATCACTCCAAAGATTGAACAAAATCCGGGCCATTGCTGATCTGGTTGTATGGCATTGAGTAAAAAGAAAAACCATAATTCTCGAATAACCGCTGCTACGAAAATGAAGGCCTTAGTATGCACACGATATGGTATGCCTAGGGCAGTATTAAAGCTTCAGGGTGTTGAGAAACCTATACCAAAAGAGAATGAAGCTCTGATCAAGATATGTTCATCCACCGTTACAGCCGGTGATTGCAGAATCATCACGTTTAATTTTGCAAGATGGTTTTGGTTGCCTGCAAAGTTTATTTTCGGGTTTAAAAAACCTAGAAAGAATATGCCAGGATGGGAGTTTGCGGGTGAAATTGAAACTGCCGGGAATAAAGTAACCCATTTCAATGTTGGAGAAAAAGTTTTCGGTTATACTAGTGGAATAAGTTTGGGTAGCACAAATGCTGAATATCTAGCTATTTCGGAAGACAGATTAGTGGCTTTTGATTTGGACAAAATGGGATATGATGAAGCATCAGTTTTGCCAATTGGTGGATTAACAGCCCTGCATTTCCTTAGAAAAGCCAAATTAAAAAAAGGGCAAGAGGTGCTGATTTATGGAGCATCTGGAAGTGTCGGGACTTACGCGGTCCAGTTGGCGAAATATTTTGGCGCTGAAGTTACTGCAGTATGTAGTGGAAGAAATTTTGATCTGGTCAAATCTTTAGGTGCAGACTATTTGATTGACTATAAAATGGAAGATTTCACTAAGAGTGGACAAGTTTACGATGTAGTATTTGATGCAGTTACAAAAACATCATTTTCACATTGTGCTAGTTCCATAAAGCCGGAAGGGCATTATTTAACTTTGGATTGGCCAATTGTTCAAGCGATATGGGTTTCGCTAACCAGCACAAAAAAAATTATTTTTGGTATGGCAGCAGACAAGATTGATAATTTAGTTTACTTAAGAGAACTTGTAGAAAATAAAAAAATTAAGCCCATCATTGACAGGTCTTATCCTTTAGATGAAGCCGTGGCTGCCTATGAATTTGTCAATAAAGGACATAAAGTAGGCAACGTGATAATTAAGAATCCATAACGCCACACAACGAAGGCTAGACCACATCTACATCCATTTTCCAACAAAAAAATCACCCACAGTCAGGCTCGACTGCCCTGAAAAAGCCAAATTACGGTGAATAGGCCACATTCTGCTTATACGGTAAGCCAAGACATGTAAACTCTTTCTGTGCTGACTTTTTCTAGCGTATCAGTTTTTAAATAAAATATTGACTAGAATGAGATCTTATTAATAACAAGCTAAAGCGCGCACTAGGAATTTGTGGTTATAAGCTCTCTTCAAAAAAACGTGGTTGGAGTAACCTTAGGATTTGCCGGAATTGCAAGTGCCGAGCAGTTTACGAGCTTCAGGCACCCTTGGAGGAGCTGCCTTATAGGATAGGGTCAAGCTTAGTTTGACCCTTCCTGAGGCTAAAAAGCTTGTCTTTGTATATAGAACCTATACGTTAGCATTTATTTGGTCATTGAAATATTTTCTGCCGTTGTTATTTTTACACGGGACTCAATAGTCGTGTTAGCAACAACATTACCCCCAATGCTTGTTTCAGTTACATCTACCACAATGATTTCAGCTTTCTTTAGCCACATCGATTCGAGATCCACATATATGTCGCCAAAATAGCGCGTGCCTCCAACTGTTATTGCATTGGTATTTGGCATAACCTCCATAATCATCGAATAGGAACCTTCTCCCCCATCTACACCTAGAAGAACACAAGATTTACTGTCTATAACACTTAGGCCTTTGAATTCAAGCATTTCCATACCGGGCCTATATATGGAGCCATCCTGGATAACCAAGCCAACGGTAAGAGGTAGGTCTTCAGAATAATCGTCAAATACGATCTTATCACCAATACCTTTCAAGTCCTGAATACTTTTGCCTCCATCTTGATTTGCGGCTGCAAAATGATCAACGTAAGCATGGAATTGAACGAATTGGTTGTAAACCTGGTACGCCGCTAAGGCGTCCAACTTCTTACCTTGACTATCGATCAAGCTTTCGAACTTCGCATGTGGGATGCCCAAAACTTGACCATACTCATCGATACCTACACCCCTGTTGAAATTATACGACCATCCTTCAATTGAAGGAATAGTGACCTCGGGGTTCTCGTCTATCTTTATCGTGAATCTGGAACAGGTCCAATTATCGGCTTTCCCAGAGGTGAGATTAGCTGGTTTACCTATCAAATGTGTGCTATATGTCTCGACTTTCGCCCTTGAGCCATCACTTGCACGGGTTATTATCTCAACATCCATGTGGTAGTACTGTGGCTCTAGGGAACGATCCTTACTTAAGTCATACAGCTGACTAAGGATTTTTTCCTGGCCTACGGCTTGGACCCCCATTACCATGGGGATTATTACCATCACAATAATTTTTAGGTCAAAAAAAACTTTCATCCACCTAATCTTTTTCTCTTGATTCTTAACAGATTGTCTTAGCATTTCCAATGCTTTGTCAAATAGAAATAGCTCTTCATTTTTCATAATCCTTTATTTTAACACGTGTTAGTTTTTCCATCATAATCATCTCTTAACTTCATAAGCTCTGCGAGCTCATTCACTACCACTTCAAGGAAGCAATCAGCTAACTTTTCACTGCTTCCGGTTCTAACTGCTTGTTTCCAGCTTTTGGATTGCCATAAAGAACCACAGGTCAAGTATGATCTTGTGATATTGAGTCCAATCAAATCCCTCCTTCCCCACCATTTCAAGCTTTTTTCTACATCCATATCCTCATTAGTAATCGCTGATGATATCCAAATTGGTGGGAGGCTTAATAGTGCAGTTTTAAAGAGTGATGATACACGCTAACAGTAGTACCTTGGCCATCGGACTAGCTTGGTTTAACCAATTTCATCATCCAATTTTTTGCGGCACTTGCTTCGTTTCGCTTGTAAGCCCTTGACCAAAATGATCCTAAAGACGTCCCACAACTAATAAATGTTACTTGACTCATGCCATGTTTATCAACAAATAAAATTGCATTTGCCATTGTTTTAGGTCACTTTATAGCTCCAACTCCGGCCAGGGCAATAAACCTTTCTCTATTCATGAGAGATCATACTATTAGAAATGCCAACCTAATTTCACAGATATTTCAGGGATAATTAATTTGGTTTCAAACGTACTTCCATCAACAACTACATTTTTATCTCCGGCTATTCTTAAATGTGCTGCTGCCCATGGATTTAAATAGAAATTTTTATAAAACTTCCATACGTAACCACCCCCGAAAGTGAATATTGTGTTGTTATATTCAGCGGTTTCTAATTCAGCATCGGTCTGTATCTTAGCATCCCAGTACTCCAAGCCAGGTCCTATCCACCAACCTTCAAAATCAGGTTTAAAAAAGTAATCTACAATAGCCGCATAAACTTTGATTTCATTATTGGTGAAGCCATCTTCTAATACGAATTCAGGCATTGTAACTTGGGTAATTACCGCTCGGTACCTCATGTGGTTATTTCCGTACCAGACGGAACCATAGTAACCACCAGTTATATAAGGTAAGGCATCTAATTCGACACCGACTGTCGAGGTGGTGGTTTCTTGCGCTTTTACATGCACCAAGCAACTTATGGCCAATGATAATATTAGAGTTAGCTTTTTCATAACTTTTGGTTCTAATGAGCTCAATCTAGGAAGGTATAGATCAATTTTCAATGATTGCAATCAGCACTAAAAGTGATCCTGGTTCCTAACCTCTGTGGTATTTGGATTGTGAATTTGATGGCTTATTTTAAGCTGTTAATAAGACGAGAATCTATTTTGGCTTACAAGCAAGACTCTATTGTTAATATTAGAGGAAACAATAATCATTACAACTGCAATAGGATAGTCTGTGGTTTCTTTACAAGAAAGACTCAAAAAGGCAATACTCAAATTGATCTGAAACACGTAAAATCTATTGGATCAGGAAATCCATGAGTTAAATGCGGCAAAGTGCATTGATTGTAGTGTATTTCTGATTGAACCCAAAATCGAATGCCAGGACAACGTATGTACATCCTTGTGTGAGCGCTATGCCATAATTAACTGATAACATTCTGGATATGGGTTAGTGAGAGTTGGATTTTGGAGAGGTGTTAATTTTAAATTTTCTTTATACTTACCCTATTCTAATTCCGTTTTCTACTTTTCTTTCAGGTCCAATTAGAATAACCTCTCTGTTTTCTCCGATACCTCCTAACACCAAGCATTCACTCATAGTATTTGCGATTTGTTTTGGAGGGAAATTAACCACTGCAATTATTTGTTTTCCGATTAACTTCTCAGAATCATAAAGTTTGGTGATTTGCGCTGATGTCTTTTTTGTGCCAAATTCACCAAAATCTATGGCCATTTTGTACGAAGGGTTTCGAGCTTCTTTAAATTCTTCAGCAGAGATAATCGTTCCAACTCTCATTTCTACATTTATAAACTCCCTCCATGTCAGGCCATTTCTGTTTATTTCTTCCATCTCTCAAATTATTCAAATCAATTTGGATTAACTCAAAAAAGTAAACCTCGCAGACTAGACAAACCACGGGGCCTATAATTGCAAATCCTCTTCAACATTGTACAACCCAGAAGTGTGTTGGAAGTTAACGGTTTTCTCAATTAATAAAAATACAAAAACCTTTTGACCCCATTCGTATTCTACCTTTGATTCAAAAATGGTTGATAAAAGCCCCTGTTCAATTTCGATTGCAGGGGTTTTATCTTTCAGCATGATACGAAAAACCTGATAAGATGGAAAACGTTAATTCTCGTAACTAATGCTGGGTGATTTAAGCTCACTTTATGTTCTTTTAAAAAAAACTCTATCACCTTAAATGATTTGCCCGATGAAAATTTCCAAAACGTACATAATAATATTCATTCTTACCCTTGGTTTCAATATCTCAAGGACACAGGAAAAGATACACGGAATGATTCCATGACATCGGTTGATTTTGCTGCTAATTATGTTCCCTCAACGATTGTCTTATACATGAAATAATCACGAGAAATTAGAGTCTTTTGAAATACATCGTAATCTTTCCGTGTATGAATCCCTTCCCAATATATTGGTTGGTC
>JANQPK010000113.1 GCA_028289505.1 Cyclobacteriaceae bacterium | reverse complement strand
GTTCGAAGAGGTTGTTGCTGCCACTATTTCCGAGGATCTACTCACTCCGGTTCTTGAAATTGACCAAGAGTTGGCATTAGAGGATATTACTGATAAGTTTTACCATATTCTAAGACGTATGGGTCCGTTTGGACCTGGAAATATGCCTCCGGTTTTTGTGACCAGGGGACTGCAAATCTCCTCTAAGCCCAGAATATTAAAGGATCAGCATCTTAAATTCCAAGTAAAATCCAGGGCTGGTCAATTAATTGACGGTCTTGCCTTCGGTATGTCACGATTTACGGAACCAATAGCTTCCGCTACTAGTTTCGATCTAGTCTATACCCTAGACATGAATCATTATCGTGGTGAAAGCACCTTACAAATGATGGTAAAGGATATTAAATTTGTCGAATGATCCTCAGAGGCGAAAATCTTGAAAAAAAATACGGGAAAAGAACGGTGGTTGACCAAGTCTCGGTAACGGGTGAACAAGGAGAGATTGTAGGCTTACTTGGCCCCAACGGAGCCGGTAAGACCACTACCTTCTATATGATCGTTGGTTTAATCAAGCCGAATCATGGAGAAATATTCCTTGCCGGTGAAAACATCACGGACCTACCTATGTATAAAAGGGCCAAAAGAGGTATAGGTTATCTGGCTCAAGAGGCTTCAGTCTTCCGACACCTAACCGTGGAAGAAAACTTAATGGCGGTACTTGAAATGTCTGAGTTGAGTAAGAGTCAACAAAAAGAAAAAATGGAATTGTTACTTGACGAATTTAGCTTAGGCCATGTCCGTAAAAACAAAGGAGTGGTATTATCCGGAGGTGAAAGGCGCAGAACTGAAATAGCTAGGGCACTATCAGTAGATCCACATTTTGTGCTACTCGATGAACCCTTTGCGGGGGTGGACCCGATCGCAGTGGAGGAAATACAATCCATCGTGGCCAGATTGAGGGAAAAGAACATCGGAATTTTGATCACCGATCACAACGTAAATGAAACGCTATCCATAACAGACAGGGCGTATATCATGAAAGAAGGGGGGCTACTGCGGTCCGGGAGCGCTGAAGAGTTGGCCAATGACGAGCAAGTCCGAAGGGTTTATCTTGGAAAACACTTCGAACTTAAGCGCAAAATATAGATGGCCATTATTAACTCCATATTATCCTGGGTAATGAAGAAAAGGATTCATGAAGTGGAGTTATTCATGAAATACCCGGTGGAAGTCCAGAATGAGTGGTTTGGAAAACTGTTGAAGCAAGCTCGAGATACTGAATATGGCCGGAAATATGAGTTTCGAAGTATAACCAATCAGAAAGAATACCAGGAGCGGGTTCCTGTTGTCAATTATGAGGATCTCTACCCTTTGATCTCCCGCATCATGCAGGGTGAGCAAAATATACTGTGGCCTAGTGAAATTCGTTGGTTTGCTAAATCTTCTGGAACCACTAATGCAAAAAGTAAATTCATCCCAGTTTCACCGGAAGCATTGGATGATTGTCATTTCAAGGGTGGTAAGGACTTGCTTTCCATATACTTTAACAACAACCCTGACTCTAAACTGTTTGATGGCAAGGGATTGGCTATTGGCGGTAGCCAACAAATCAACCAGTTAGACCCGAAGCTCAAATCTTACTATGGTGATGTATCTGCGGTGATTATGAAGAACCTGCCACTATGGGCACAATTTGTCAGAACGCCAAGCTTGGACATTGCGTTGATGGATGAGTGGGAAGAAAAGATTGAGCGAATGGCCCAGGTTACCGCCAATGAAAATGTAACCAACGTTTCGGGAGTACCAACTTGGACCATACTGCTGTTGCAACGCATACTGGAAATTAAAGGTAAATCTGTAGTGCACGATGTATGGCCTAACCTGGAGGTATTTATCCATGGTGCAGTAGCCTTCGCCCCTTATAGATCCATTTTTCAATCCCTTATTGGAAAACCTCAAATGAGATATTTGGAGACCTACAATGCGTCAGAAGGGTTTTTTGGCATACAAGACAGGAACAACTCAGAGGAACTACTACTGATGCTAGATTATGGTATCTATTATGAGTTCATACCTTTCGAAGATATCAATAATGACCATCCAAATGCACTAACACTGGATCAGGTACAATTAAACAAGAACTATGCGGTGGTAATCAGCACCAATGCCGGTCTTTGGCGCTATCGCATCGGCGATACCATCAGGTTCACCTCCTTAAATCCCTTCAGAATTAAAATTACCGGCCGCACCAAACATTTCATCAATGCTTTCGGAGAGGAGCTGGTGATTGAAAATGCTGAAAATGCTATAACCGTTGCTTGTCAAGAGACTGGCGCTGAAATTACTAATTTTACTGCGGCTCCGGTTTACCTGACTGGAAGCAATAAAGGGGGGCATGAATGGATGATTGAGTTTGCACAGGAACCGGATGATTTCGAAATCTTCTGTGCTTTACTAGATCAAACTCTTAAAGACACTAACTCAGATTATGAAGCCAAGCGATACAAAGATTTAGCCCTTCAGGCCCCCATTGTGCATAAAGTTCCCCCTGGCACATTTTACCAATGGATGAAACAACGAGGTAAGCTTGGTGGCCAGAACAAAGTACCACGCCTGGCTAATGACCGGACATTCTTGGATGATATTCTACAATCTATTGGCATTGTCAATTAATAGCAAACTGTTATTAATTGAACAATTCTAATATTTACCCCTCAGCTGTTACTCGAATATTAACAAAATATTTCCTGCTGTTTCACTAGCGGATTTAGACTTACACCTCAGGAAGCCGAAATCTTTCGAGACGAATCCCTTAATAACCAAATTAGGTGGTTATGATACTGTTAAAATCCAATTAGTAACAGTTTTAATCCTTTGCTAAAAATAAGAGTAAAATGAAGGGTATTTTTGTGTTCCCAGACCTTCTAAAAGTATGTCAATTATACTTTTAAAAGATTCTAAAAATGCAAGCCAACTTTTCCACAAAATTTGGTTTTTATCCACATCCATTCACAATTTTCTTTCAAATCATTGACTATCAATGATATATAGGTGATTGATTAAATGAAAAATTTGTGGATAAGCGAGAGTGAATTTTGAAGGCATTAAAAGTGAATATTGAAACAGGGATTTTAGGCCGGGCGCAAGGATAACACTAGTAAATTAAATGGGCAAGAAAATTTGTGAAAAATTTCAAGATTTTAGCTGCCTAATTTAAGGACCATAATTGTTATGTACTGGGTTCAATACCTCTGGCGACCTTTAATGATGCCCTGAGGTGATATTTTTTGATATTTTTGCCGCAATTCAGAAGTGTACCCTTATATCTAAAAGGTTCTAATATCCTCAATGTTACCAAATAGTTAATTATACTTTTCTGATAAGGCTTTTGGCTGTTTGAACTTCAATTAAAGTGCCTTTTTTGCGATAAATGATGGTATTTTCAGACGATGCCCTTAAATTATGGACCGGCAAAAATCTTTTCAATGAAAGCAGTAATTCCAGTAGCTGGTATCGGATCCAAACTTCGCCCACACACACATACCCAACCGAAAGCTCTGGTACCCGTGGCTGGGAAACCCATTTTGGCTCATATTGTTGACACTCTGGTAAGCGGTGGCATCAACCAATTCTGCTTTGTAGTTGGTTATTTAGGGGATAAGATTGTAGCCTTCGTAGAAAGCTATTACAAGCAGCAAGGCCTGCAAGTAGAATTTGTAATTCAAGAACCCAGGGAGGGTATAGCACATGCATTGTGGTGTGCTAAGGAGGCAATCAGAAACCAAGATGAGGTATTAATTATGCTGGGCGACACTATCCTGTCGCTTGATATAAAGGAGTTTTTAAAAGTTCCACACAATGTACTTGGTACCAAAAAAGTGGAGATCCCCGGTAATTTCGGGGTAGTAGAAATTGATAGCCAGGATAACGTCAAAAGGTTGGTTGAGAAACCCAAAATACCCAAATCCAACCTGGCTTTGGTTGGTATTTATAAGCTGAACAACCCAAAGCTATTTGTGGAGTCTATTGAGAAGATAATAGGGGAAGGCATTAAGACTCTGGGTGAGTATCAGTTAACCGATGTCTTAATGACTATGCTGGATCAAAGAGAATCCATGGGAATTTTTCCAGTTAATAACTGGTATGACTGTGGCAGAAAGGAATCACTGTTGGAGGCAAACGCCATTCTGCTCAGTAATGATCAGTTTATGAATGCGGAAGATCATCAATATGTCAATACCGTTATAATTCCACCGGTTAGCATTGCCGAAAGTTGTCAAATAGAAAACTCCATTATTGGCCCCAACGTGGCCATTGGCGATGATACCTCGGTCAAAAACTCAATAGTGACCAACAGTATTATAGGGTCTTACAGCCGATTGGAGGTAGCGGTACTAAACGGATCCGTTATTGGCAGCGATACCATATTGAGAGGGCCTAGCCAAAGCCTGAACATTGGTGATAATACCGAAATCAACTATTCATCCATGGGATAATTTAGCATAGTATATGGACATTCTCCAGGTAAAAGAGACCTGCCTGTACGTTAGTGATCTCGATAGGACCCAGAAATTTTATCAAGAGATTGTGGGACTAGCTTTAATCAGTAAAAAAGCAGACAGGCATGTGTTTTTTAATGCCGGAACCTCGGTATTACTTTGTTTTATCCCTGAAAGCACCAGAGCCGAAACCACACTGCCACCGCATTGGTCAAAGGGACCCGCCCACCTGGCTTTCGAGGTTCAAAAGTTTGAGTATCGGGAATGGAAAGCTAAACTGGCCACTGCAGGTGTGGAAATAATCTACGAACATCATTGGGGCAATGATTTCTACTCCTTTTATTTTCATGACCCCGATGGCCATGTACTAGAAATAGTACCGGAAGGAATGTGGGAATACCTGGCAGGTTTGTGAGTTATGAGTTCTAGGTTATGAGTTATAAGTTATGGATTCTGGGGAGAGTAGCCAGGGGTAAGGCACCAAGGTACTAAGGAACTAGGGTGCAATTTATAATTCATCGTTGCCAATAATGGGTGATAAGTGCTTCCAGACGTTATTCGCTACTATTTTATGACCTTGTTGGTTGGGATGTATCCCGTCTTCCAGGTTGAGGTCCGGTTCTCCTGCTACACCTTCTAAAAGAAAAGGAATCAATGGTATTCCATTCTTTGCTGCCAAATCATTAAATATGGATCTGAAAGCTGTAGTATATTGATTCCCCATATTCGGTGGTGCTTCCATACCTGCAATAATGACTTTCATCTGGGGATACTTGGCAATAGCCAGTTCTATAATCTTCTGCAGGTTTCCATGGGTCTCCTCCGGATCAATACCGCGCAAACCGTCATTGCCTCCCAACTCTAGAATCATAATTGATACCGGTTCTCTGAGTACCCATTCGATTCGATTCACTCCGCTGGCCGTAGTTTCACCACTCAATCCGGCATTAATAACCTTAAATGGAATTGACAAGCTATCTAATTTTAACTGAATTAAGGCTGGGAAGGCCTCTTCAGGATTGACCCCGTATCCTGCGGTAAGGCTGTTTCCAAAAAAAAGAATAACTTCCCTGGGAACTGATTCGGAACTTGATTCTTGATCCAACTCTGGATTATTGTCGCCTTCTTCGGAAGAATCGACTGGTGCACAGGAAAATCCCAATAGAATAATCAGGGACATCATGGCTGTAAAAGCCTGCCAAGAAACAATCGGTTCTGTATTACGTTTCACTGATAAGATATAATGAGCAGTATACTTGATGTACATAAGATAACAAAGTCCTACTACAATGGACAGAAAAAGCTCACCGTTCTGGATGAAGTGAGTTTTTCGCTAGAACGTGGGGATACCTTCTCCATAGTAGGTCCATCCGGTAGTGGCAAGACCACCCTGCTGGGGTTATGTGCTGGATTAGACATCCCAACCAGTGGATTTGTCTCTTTGGAAGGATACGAACTCTTTTCGTTATCAGAAGATCAAAGAGCTGAAGTCCGTAATCAACATGTCGGTTTCATCTTTCAAAGTTTTCAGTTAATCCCTACGCTCACAGCCTTGGAGAATATAATGGTACCTATGGAGCTCAACAGGGTTGCAGGTGCTAAGTCAAGAGCTAAAGATCTTATCGAACGGGTTGGACTCGCTGACAGAAGCCATCATTACCCCACTCAGCTTTCAGGTGGTGAACAGCAGAGAATAAGTCTGGCCAGAGCATTTGCTAATAATCCAAGCATCCTGTTTGCAGATGAACCAACGGGCAACCTGGATGAGGAGACCAGTGAAAAGGTAGTGCAGATGATATTTGATCTGAACCAAGAAAATGGCACCACTCTGGTATTGGTTACTCATGACCTGGAGTTGGCCAAGCAAACTAATCGGGTGATCCGCTTGAAGGGAGGTAAGATCGTTGCTGATCAGCTGAATGTAGCTTAACATGTCCAAATTACAGTTTAACTGGTTGCTTAAAATGGCATGGCGCGACAGCCGTCGCAGCCGATCACGACTATTCTTGTTTGTATCTTCTATTATTCTTGGTGTAGCGGCTTTGGTAGCCATTCAAACATTTAGTATCAACCTTCAAAAGGATATTGATGCCCAGGCCAAAACCATGATAGGAGCCGATCTGCTGCTTGAAACCAATCGACCCTTCTCCCAAGAGATCCTAGACCTGATGGACTCACTGGGAGGTGATCAAAGTCGTGAAATCAGCTTCGCTTCTATGGTTTATTTCCCTGGATCCGATGGTACCCGACTGGTACAGGTCAGGGCATTAGAAGGAAGTTTTCCCTACTATGGTTCTATCGAAACTCAGCCCCCGAAGGCCTCGTCGGAATTCCAAAACGCCAGACGGGCATTGGTTGATCAAACACTTTTACTGCAATTCGATAGTTCCCCGGGAGACTCTATCGTTGTTGGTGAGCTGAATTTTTCCATTACTGGCAGCCTATTGAATGTACCTGGTCAGACCGGAATAACAGCTACTGCTGCCCCACCGGTATATATTCCTATGGATTATCTTGGTGGTACAGGATTGGTGCAAAAGGGCAGTAGAATTCGCTATAAAAGGTACTTTAAGTTCGAGAGTGACCTAATTATTGAAACGGTGGTAGACAGCATCAAGGACAGACTTGAATTGGATAATATCGATTACGAAACTGTTGCTTCTACCAAAGAAGATCTAGGAGAAACATTCGAGAACCTAACCAACTTCCTAAGTTTTGTTTCCTTTACAGCACTGCTACTCGGATGTATAGGGGTTGCCAGCTCAGTTCATATCTACATCAAAGAAAAGCTAAATAATATTGCGGTCTTAAGGTGTGTCGGCGCCACCATTAACCAAACTTTTGGGATTTACTTGGTACAGATAATGATTATGGGATTTATAGGCTCCATACTGGGTGCCGCAGGTGGAAGCTTTTTACAGTTGTTGCTTCCGCTTATTTTCAGCGATTTTCTACCGCTGGATGTTAGTCTTGGTGTTAGCTGGCAAGCCATAATTACCGGTGTATCTATAGGAATGATCATAAGCCTGCTCTTCGCATTACTTCCCCTGATGGAAATACGAAAGGTTTCTCCATTTAGGGTACTCCGATTGGGGTTTGAAGCATCAGGCCCCATGACCTGGCATATATGGGTAGTGGGACTGGCTATATTTGTCTTCATACTGGTATTTAGTTATCTGCAAGGTATCGGTGGCTGGTTAGAAGCATTATGGTTCACTTTGGGATTGGTTGCCGCGTTTGGCTTTCTAGGTTTACTGGCCAAACTGGTGATATGGCTGCTGCGAAAATATACTCCCTCTGGTTGGAACTATCTGGTCAGACAAAGTATGGCTAACCTACATCGGCCTTTGAACCAGACCATGATACTAATAGTTGCCATTGGACTGGGAACCGCCCTGATCGCTACCATGTACTTTACACAGCAACTATTATTATCTCAGGTGTCATTCTCCTCTAGGGGTGACCAACCCAATATGGTTTTGTTTGATATACAAACCAGTCAGACAGACTCTATACGAAAGGTAGCAAATGAATATCACTTGCCTATAATTCAGGAGGTGCCGGTAGTGACCATTCAGCTAATGGAAATTAACGGAATCAACAAAGTAATGGCTTTTGAGGATTCAACTGTCAACCATCCCAACTGGGCTTATAACCGAGAGTATCGGGTTACTTACCGAGATCATCTGATTGATTCTGAAACACTGGTTTCAGGAAAATTTGAAGGCCAGAATGTGTCCGACACCATTTTCATTAGTATGGACGATGGATTTGCAGAGCGTATAGGGGTGGAGCTAGGTGATGAATTACTCTTTAATGTGCAGGGGGCACCCATAAAAACCGTACTGGGAAGTACCCGAGAAATTGAATGGAACAGAGTTCAAACCAACTTTCTGGTAATATTTCCCAAAGGTATACTGGAACAAGCACCCCAATTCCATGTGTTGATGACCAAAGTATCTTCAGAACAGGAATCGGCCCAATTCCAACGCACTGTGGTCAAACAATTTCCAAACATATCCATAATTGATCTTACTCTGATTCTGAAAACCGTTAATAGCATCTTGGACAAAGTAGCTTTTGTAATTCGATTCATGGCCCTTTTTAGTATCGTTACTGGACTGATTGTGTTTATAAGCTCAGTAATTATTTCCAAATTTCAACGAATCAGGGAGAGCGTCCTACTACGGACTTTAGGTGCCAAGAGAAAACAAGTCATCACTATAAACGCTCTGGAGTACTTTTTCTTGGGTAGCCTGGCCTCATTAGCAGGAATTATCCTGTCCCTGATCTTCACCTGGTTGCTGGCTTACTTTAATTTTGACTCTACTTTCATCCCCAGACCCTGGCCTTTGGTCTGGCTTTATCTCACCATAACTGGCATCACTGTACTAATAGGAGTAATCAACAGCCGAGATATTATAAATAAGCCTCCACTTGAGGTCCTTAGAAGCGAAATTTAACCACCTAACGTAATTCTATAAAAAAGGTTTTTTGTTCGATTTTGGGCAGTTTATGTAGCAGATCGAACAGCAATTATATCACCTAGTTTGGGGCAATATATTTTTATATTATTGATTATCAATTAGTTAAAAACTAATTTGCTTTCTGGTATCAATTTTGGCTATTCCCTGGCATAACGAATTCAAATTAAAACCTCATTTACCATGAATTATGTGACAAAAAATGTTAGATCGATTATGATGGCGTTGGCTACCGTTTTTATAAGTGCTAGCGTCTACGCACTTCCCAGCACCGCTGATAATAAGACCGTAACTAAAGCTAGGTTAGCAGTTGAAGAAGCAGCACCTGATGACTGGCATACTTATGCAGAATCTGCTGAAAAATGCATGAGAAAAAAAGTAAACCTTAAAGAAGCCAAAGATTGGTTGGATAAATCACTTGAAATAAAAGAAACTGCCTATAATTTGGCGATTATGGGCGACTACTACCAAATGAATGACCTGCCAGAGCAAGCTCTTGAGTATTATGTCAAAAGCCTTCGCCAGGGATTAGAGAATGATATCAATTACTCCGACCCCGAAACACATGCAAAGATGATGAAAATGCGAAGCAAGGTCATCAAAGCTAAAATCTAAACTGAACTTTTATTCCAGTTAATGAGCCACGCCTTAGGCGTGGTTTTTTTATGCTCTGGGTCAAAATGTATATTTGCAGACATGTCCAACCTGGAATTTTCTAAATCAGAATTAAGGCAGATCCGCGACCACACTCCCGGCTGCTTGCGAGTAGTACATTTCAACAATGCCGGCGCATCCTTAATACCTGAGACCGTCGGGAAAGCAGTTCAGGACTATCTGCAACACGAAATACACTTCGGAGGGTATGAAACCGCTGAAAAATATGCTGCACAGATTAAGAACACCTATAGCCAACTGGCAACTTATCTAAAATGTGACACCTCAGAAATTGCCTTGACCGATAGTGCCACTACCGCCTGGCAACGCGCCTTTTTATCCGTACCATTCCAAGCTGGAGACACCATTCTAACCACATTCACGGAGTACGCCAGTAACTACATTCCCTTCCTGCAACTTAAAAAACGGTTGGGCATCAATATTAAACCCATTCCCAATGATGAGTTTGGGCAGGTAGACCTCAAATCATTAATTGAGCTGCTAGACCATACAGTTAAGCTCATTTCGGTGACCCATGTTCCCACCAACGGTGGCTTGGTCAATCCAGTGGTGGAGATTGGGAGGATTGCACGAGAACGAAAAATCTGGTATCTGCTAGATGCTTGCCAGTCAGTGGGACAAATGCCCATCGATGTGAAGCAAATTGGATGTGATTTCCTGTCGGCCACCAGCCGGAAGTTTCTAAGAGGACCACGTGGGGTAGGATTTCTGTATGCATCTAGCGAAAGTTCATACCAGCTTGAGCCTTCGATATTGGATTTACACAGTGGTCACTGGGAATCAAGCCTCACTTACAGCATCAGAGATGATGCCAGAAAATACGAAAACTGGGAGTTCAATCTGGCAGGGGTGGTTGGATTGGGACATGCGGTGCAATATTTTTTAGAATTAGGCGTGGATAGGGTTTGGCATCGAATCCAGTATTTATCCGAAACGCTCAGATCGACACTATCATCCCTAGATGGGGTTGAGGTGCATGACCTTGGTGCCGTAAAATGTGGAATAGTTAGCTTCACCAGCCCAGTTGAGGCAGCAGACTTGAAATCAAAATTGTCTAAGAAGGGGTTTAATGTCTCAGTGCTTCACCCTGAACATACCTTATTTGATATGCAGGATCGAGAGCTAGGATCAATGATCAGAGCTTCTGTACACTATTTCAATACCAAGGATGAAATCAACCGTCTGGCTGATCAAATCAAACTAATCATTAGCGGATCAGGCAAAACTTATTAGAAAGGGAGAAACTCCATCCTTACAGTTGCTGGTATTCCCATTCCCAAACATGTCCATCCTCTGGATCCTGCACCGAACCTAATTTTAAAAAATTGTTTTTTTGAAGTATCCGAGTAGATGCACTGGGATTAGGTAAAGTTCGAGCAGTTACACGGAGAGTCTGGTCATAATCCAAGGCAATATCCACCAGATGACGGCAGATGCTCGATCCGTATCCCATGTTTTCAAATTCTGGTATTGTGGCGTAGGCAATCTCAAGGGCATTGTGGTTTGGCTTACCTTTAAAACCGCCTACACCAACAGCTTTATCATTCTCAACTGCCACATATCCCACCCACGGTGGCTCAAATCCCAATTCTCGATACATTTGTTGAGTACCTTCAAATGCCTGTTTTATAAAATCCTGTGTTAAGTATTGCTCCAAATTTGTCGAATCTGGGGTAATTGGTATTAACTTCATGTCTTGTTCATTTGGGGTCTCACTATGATGCAATATAAGGGTAATGTTGATACTGTTAACTGGTACAAGATCCTTTGTATATGTGCCTGTCTTTTTTTCAGTTCCAATCTACTTGCTCAACAGTATCTGGTTTTGGATCGATATGGAAGATCCAGGGTTAAATTACCTATGGGCAGCGAGGTAATCTTTACCTTAAAGGGAGACAAGCGCAAACATCAAAGTCGTATTGTTGGGGTAGCAGACAGCATAGTGATTATGGGTGATCTGGATGTTTATTTGAGGTTCGATGACTTCGAAACTTTCTATTTTCAAAGAAGCCATTGGAAAGCACTTAGGTATGGTACCCTTATTCCCGCTGCAGGCTTTCTGATAAGTGCTGCGGTACATCCATTGGTTAGCAATCCTTTTTATGACCAACAAGACTCAGCTATTATTGGATTAGGATTCTTGGCATTGGGACAGAGCTTTCGGCTATTTGAATGGAAAAAATTCAAAGTCAGTAAAAATGCCAGAATCTGGGTAGCCGGTGTGGAATAGACCAATGGAATATTAGCTATTCTTTAGTATTTTCGAGCCAATTTTCAACCTTAGATGCGAAAAACAATCGTTCGTGTACTCTTGTTGCTGTTATCCCTAGGCTTGATTTATGGGTTATTTTATGCCTGGAAAGCACTTCCCATCTACACCGCCTACAGTGCAAAAATCATGTGTTCCTGCGCATTTGTTAGTGACCGGGAACAAGCTACCGTAATGAACCAGGATTTATCCTCTTTCGGATTAGTCGACCTGAATGTAAACTATTTGGACTCAACGGTAATAGCCGATGTCAATGGTTTAGCCAGGAGAACAGCGGTCTTCAGGGATGGGCTGGGCTGTACCCTAGCACTGGGTAAAACTGCAGAGCAGCTCAAATCAGAACAGCAAAGAATTATCAAACCTGATGTCCGGCAAGCCAACAATTATTGGCCCACCGGAGACAACTTCGCCGGTGGTGAGTTTCCCACCGAGTTGGATGAAGATCTTTTAGATGATGTTTTGGACGATGTGTTTTCCGAACCAAATCCCGAGCGTTTAAAGGGCACTCGAGCAGTAGTTGTTGTTTACAAGGGAAAGATCGTTGCTGAACGTTATGCTGCAGGCTTTACCAAAGATACCTCTTTAATCGGATGGTCAATGACCAAAAGTGTGGTAAATGCTTTATTAGGCATCCTGGTAC
>JANQPK010000103.1 GCA_028289505.1 Cyclobacteriaceae bacterium | reverse complement strand
CCTATTACTGAAAAAAGAACCAAGGAATTGACCTGCAAAATACTATGTGGCGCTTTGTCAGGCCAGCGTGCCCATGTATCCGCAGAGCGTGCTTTTGAGGGATTAAGCTGGCGCCAGGTAGGGGATTACGTACCCAATTCCCCACATACCATCTGGCAACTTCTAAAACATTTGAACTATTGGCAAGACCGGTTTATCAGCAGAATGGAGGGAATGAAGGTACTACCGGCTAAGACTAGTGACGATGGTTGGCAATTTGATCCAGCACCGGTCGATGAAGATGATTTCAAAAAAGAATTGGGGAAACTAATCACTGGAATCAACTACACCACTGAAACACTTTTGACACAAGCAAATAAGCTACACGAACCAAAGGGTGACTACGATAGTGGTTTTGAATGTATTCAGGCCATGGCTTCGCACCTTAGTTATCATTTGGGTGAGGTAGTGCTTTTACGCCGGTTGATGGGTACGTGGCCCCCTCCATCCGGAGGATACACCTGGTGATCTAAGATCTAAGATCTAAGATCTAAAAACTATGAACCAAGTTCTGAGATCACAACCTGGTATTTTTCAAAGCGCTCTCCACCCCCTCGACGTTTGGTAGTATGCAATAAATCACCTTGAGCATTGTGGATCTTAAGCACAATATCCGGGCCACCTTCGGTAAAAGACTCCACTACGTTCTTTACAAATTGCTCTTGTCGATACAAGATGGTGAAGCTTCCATCCGATGCTGTTTCTCCCTGGCCCAGAAAGTCATCTTCCGTCAATAAATCTATATCGTATGCTTTGACCAGCAAGCCTCCAAGCGGTTTTCCCGCTTGGTCTAGAACGCTTCCTGCTATAAGGTAAGAGTTTGACATATCCACATTTGGCAAAAGGCCAAATCTACTATATTATTTATGTTTATATAAATGAAATTACATTATTGATGCCTTACCAACTTCAAAATCTCTTCAAAAACCGCATATATCTTTGTGATTATGAAAGTGTTATTAGTTGAAGATCACGTAGACCTTGCTAAGAACATGCACACCTACCTCTCTAAAGAGGGGTACGTTTGTGAGGTGTCAGAGTCAGTGGAAAAAGCCATGTCCAAACTGGGAGGTTTTAAATATGACGTTATGGTGCTTGATATAATGCTTCCAGATGGTAATGGCCTGGATATTCTGAGATGGGTCAAGCAGACAGATTCTGAAATGGGCGTTTTAATACTGTCGGCCAAGAACTCACTGCAGGATAAGATAGATGGCTTAGAGCTAGGAGCTGATGACTATCTGGCTAAACCATTCCATTTAGCTGAATTAAATGCACGGCTGAAATCGATCTTCAGGAGAAGACAGTTACAGGGGAGTAGTGTAATCGAGTACCAAGGAATACAGATTGATACTGAGAAGCACGAAGTTAAGGTCAAAGAAGTACTATTGGACCTGACACGGAAGGAATACGAGTTACTATTATATTTTCTGGTGAATAAGAATAGAGTGCTCACCAAACAAAGTATTGCTGAGCATCTATGGGGCGACTATATTGACGCCTTAGATTCTTTTGATTTTGTCTATCAGCACATTAAGAATTTAAGAAAGAAAATCACCCAAGCTGGTGGAAAGGATTTGATTCAGACCATGTATGGTTCGGGTTATAAGTTTGCTGCGGTTTCATGAAACTCATATTTAAATTCACCCTTTTATTCCTCCTGATATCAATGGGAGTATTTTTTTTGGGAGGTTTAATCACCTATCAGGTGGTGAAGAAAGAGATAGATGAAGAGCAAGAGAGGTTCCTTTTGGAAAGGTTAGATTTCTTTACCCGGTGGATTGAAAGGCGACAGCCTACCGAGCCGTTTATTCGCGATAAGATTCAGGTTTACCCTCTGGAATCCGGGATTGAGACCGAGGTAGTTTTCTCTGATACAGTGGTGATGCATAGTACGCTGGAAAGGCTTGAGCCGCATTTCAAACTGGATGTAACTAAAGAAGTACAGGGGAGATTGTATCGTATTTCCATTTACGATTTAATTGTTGAAGAGGATGACATCGTCGATAGCGTGAAAGAGTCCATGATAAAATTCTACTTGTTACTTACTGTGGTAATGTTAATAGTAGGGGGAATTGCAGGGGTGGTGTTGTTTAGGCCATTTAATCAAACTCTGGAGCAAATAAAGAGTTTCAGGATTGATCAGAAAGAACCGGTTGCCTTTGACAAAACCGGCACCATCGAGTTTAATAAACTGAATGACTTTCTTAGAGAAATGACTGCTAAGGTTCAACAGGACTACCGTTCTTTAAGAGAATTCGCAGAGAATGCGTCCCACGAGATACAAACCCCTTTGACCAACGCCATAGGAAAGCTGGAACTGCTGCTGACTTCAGGAGACCTAAATGAAGAAGATACTAACAGAGTAGTTGCTACTCTGGGCTCATTAAAACATCTTTCGAAAATGGGTCAGTCATTAAACCTGTTAACCAAGATTGATAATCGCGAATTCGAGAGCATAGAATCCGTTGATTTTTCCAACACGCTATGTCTGGCTATTGAGAATTTTCGAGAGTTAATCGATTTGAAATCTATATCATTGGAAACAGACAATCAGGAAAATGTTATGGTATCAATGGACCCGATACTGACGGCCATTTTGATCAACAACTTGCTCAGCAATGCCATTAGGCATAATCATGAGCATGGATTCATCAAAACAATTCTGAACCATCAAGGTTTTTCTATCAGCAACTCCGGTATTGCTCCTGCTGTGGAACCTAATGCGCTTTTCGACAGATTTAGAAAAGATCGTCATAGAGGCGAGGGGTTGGGTCTAGGGTTGGCAATTGTAAAGAAAATCTGTGACTACAGCGGATTTACAGTTTTTTACGGTTATAACAATCAGACGCATCATCTTGACATTGCCTTCAATACTTAAAAAATCAAATTTCCTTCAAAATTGGTACCGAATTTCTTCAAGGGGAATTGCCATATTTGAACAAACCTAGATTAGATGAAGTACCTCCTACTTTCAGTGGTTTGTCTATTGGCTTTCGAGACTCTCGCACAATCACAATCATCATACAAAGTAACGGGACAGATCATAGATGCTCAAAGTGGTGAGCCGTTGGAGTTCGTAACAGCTGCTTTGATAGCCCAGCAGGACAGCTCCATTGTTAGTGGTGCGGTCACGGATTTTGAGGGAAGGTTTGAAATTCTGGCTAAACCAGGCCGGTTCACATTACGCATCAACTATGTATCCTATGCTCAACGAGATATTGAGGGAATCCAGCTGAGTGCGGAACAAATGACTAAAGATATTGGCACCATTGGCATGGAACCAGATACAGAGATTCTGGAAGAGGTAATTGTTCAGGGTGAGAAAAGTACCATGACCATGACTTTGGACAAACGAGTATTCAACGTTGGCAAAGACCTCACCAATGCAGGTCGAAGTGCGGCAGACCTGTTAGATAATATTCCCTCGGTGACAGTGGACGTAGAGGGAAACGTAAGTCTTAGGGGCAGTGATAATGTTCGAATACTGGTAGACGGTAAGCCCAGTGGTCTAATTGGTATTAATACCGCGGATGGTTTGCGGCAATTACAAAGTAATATGATTGAAAGGGTAGAGGTAGTGACCAATCCCTCAGCCCGATACGATGCTGAGGGATCAGCTGGTATTATAAATATTATTCTTAAAAAGGAAAAAAGAGAAGGTGTTAATGGCACCTTCAATGGTATAGTAGGTCATCCACAGAACTACGGCTTTAGTTTTAATTTGAATTATAGGAAAAAATGGACCAATCTATTTGCCAGCTATGGGTTGGATTACCGTAGAGTTCCATGGGGTGGTGATGCCTTTCAAACCTTCTTTCCTGGTGATACACTTTACTACACTGATTTGAATCGAGATTACGAGAGGGGCGGTTTATCCAACAATCTGCGATTCGGCTCTGACTTCTACTTAAATGATAAGAATACTATTACCGTGGCCGCCATTTATCGAATTTCAGATGAAGACAACGAGAACCAAATACTTTATCAGGATTACGACGGAGACAGAAACTTGCTATTTGTCACTGACCGTTTCGATAATGAACTTGAAATAGATGAAAACGCGGAGTATTCAGTTAACTATACCAGAACTTTTAAGAAAAAAGGCCAAAAATTAACTGCGGATATCCAGTATCGGGATAACAACGAAGAAGAGAAATCGACCATTGTAGAAAGCACTTATGATGTATCCGAAGATGCCACAGGACCAGACTTAAATCAGCGTTCTTCAAATGAAGAATTTGAAAGAGGGTGGTTGATACAGGCAGATTACCAGCAACCGATTTGGTCCGAAGGTAAGATTGAGTTGGGAGTACGCAATAGTATTAGGAGGATCGGAAACGATTATCTGGTAGAAGAATTAAATGATATGGGCGATTGGATCAATCTGGAAGGTTTTAGTAATGATTTTAATTATGACGAGGATATATACGCGTCATACTTCATGTTTGCAAACAAATCCAATAAGTTGTCATACCAAATGGGTCTTCGCATGGAGATAACTGATATTCAAACAGAATTGGAACAAACGGGAGAAATCAACGAGAAAGATTACACAGATTTTTTCCCTTCCGTACACGTTACCTATACACTTAGTGATAGCCGATCCTTGCAAGGAAGTTACAGCAGGAGGATTCAAAGACCTTATTTTAGAAGCTTAAATCCGTTTTCTTCCTTTAGTGATGCTAGAAATATTCGTACTGGAAATCCTGATTTGGATCCAACCTATTCTGACTCTTATGAGTTAGGTGTGATGCAGAACTGGGGAAAAGCCTCTTTCTATTATGCTGTGTACTACCGGCATGCCACCGGGGTAGTCTGGAGAGTTACCACTGTGGAGGATGGAGTAACTTTTTCAACTCCACAAAATATCGGAACTCGTGATGATATAGGGCTTGAGGTTACCTACTCCAATGAGTTCAATGAATGGTTCAGAATGAATGGAACCGCCAATTTTTTTCATTCTGACAATGAAGCTTTTGCCAATGGCGAAGATTTATCCACTACTGCAACTACCTTTTTTACCAGGGTGATGTCTCAAATGAAGATCAAAAAGGAGTGGGATTTTCAAACTGCATTGAGCTACAGAGCCCCTCAGGAAGTGCCGCAGGGTCGTCGGAAATCATACTTTGTGGTTGATCTTGGACTCAGTAGAGACATTCTGAGTGATAACGGCACCATAACACTTAGTGTTAGGGATCTGTTCAATACCCGCAAATGGCGTTATGAAACCAATACTCCTGTTTATACAGCAGATGGAGATTTTCGCAGAAGCCCAAGATCCATAATTTTTTCATTTAACTACCGACTTAATCAACGAAAACAAAGACCAAGAAAGAGTGGCCGCGGAGGTGGAAGTTTTGACGGTGGTGATATGGGATTTTAATGAGCGGCTTTGCAACGCAGTTTATATTTTGTTATCATAAGACTGCAATCATCATCAACCTAACCATCACCCATTATGAGAATTACCATACTATTTTTTGGCCTTGACTCTTATTTGTAATGAGGCCATTTCACAATTCAAAATCGGACCAAATGCAGGGATTCCGCTCGGCGATGCCTCTGATTACTATTCCTTAGAAGCTGGAATCGAATTGGGCAACGTCATTGAATTAACCGCTTTCGTTCATGGTATTCTTGAAAGTGATTTCACCTACGTTGCTGCTGGGCTTGGGCTTTTGTTTGAGTTCTAGTGATTATTTTTACTTCATAAGACCTATTTCTGACATCTGATAGCTTTGGCCAATTTTTGGGTTGATTTATACTTTGTTGTGAATTAATATCACGATTTAAAACTTAAAATGATTGGTCAGTATGAAAAGGTTATTAATCTTATTTGTTATTGTTTTTAGTACTGTTAACCTGCAAGCACAATTTAAGGTTGGTGGAAATGTTGGAGTACCAGTTAGTAATAATTCTGATTTGTTTTCGCTTAGTGCTGGACTTGATCTGTACTATATGTTTGGAGAGACCAAGGATGGTTTTTTAAAATTTGGGGTGACTACCGGTATTATAAATTACTTCGCAAAAGATCTTGATACTGAAAGCCGGGATGATGCTCAGATTATACCTGTGGCATTTGCTACCCGCATAAACCTTTTGAAAACACTAACCGTTGGGGCTGATCTTGGTGCGGGAGTGGGACTAAACATCCCAGATGAAGGAGGGCCCTATGCTCGCTTTGTAGCAGGAGTTGAACTTGGTGATGCTCTTGAGATAAATGCCCAATATAATTTGATAAAGATTATAAAAGGAGCTGATTTTGCATCTGTAGGTATGGGTTTATTGGTGAAGTTCTAGCTGGAATTTTTTATATTCCGGCATTATGAAGCGAACAGAAACAAAATCTCGACGGACATTTGTTAAAACCTCTGCGATAGCCTCATCATTCTTTATAGTTCCAAGAAATGTACTTGGGGGAGTAGGTTATTTAGCCCCCAGTGACCAGTTGGTGCTAGCGGCTATCGGGTCTGGTGGCAAAGGTAGCAGTGATATCAAGAATGCTTCTGTCAACGGCAGGGAAAAGGTGGCAGCACTTTGTGATGTTGATTTTTCGGGACGTGCAGCGCGATCTGTTAAAAGCTTCCCTGAAGCCAAACGGTATCATGATTACCGGGTGATGCTGGACGAAATGAAGGAAATTGATGCCGTAACCATTTCTACCCCGGATCATGTACATGCGCCGGCTGCATCTTTTGCTATGCAACGCGGCATTCATGTTTATGTTCAAAAACCCATGACGCATAATATCCGTGAGGCCAGGATACTTACGGAAATGGCTAGAGAAAATAAAATTGTCAGCCAGATGGGTAATCAGGGTGGATCCAACCCACTCTTGCAGATGGTACAAAACTGGATTGATAGTGATTTACTGGGTAAAATCTCCAAGGTTCAGGTGTGGACTAATCGGCCAGTATGGCCGCAAGGCATCGCTTTTCCCCAACCGCAGGAGCAAAATAAGCCAAAGGATTTACACTGGGATCTATGGTTAGGGCCTGCGAAGAAAATTCCCTACACCCCTGATCTACATCCTTTTAATTGGAGGGGTTGGTGGGACTATGGCACTGGGGCTCTGGGCGATGTAGGTTGTCATCTCATCGATATACCGTTCCGTACTTTAGGATTAAAATATCCCACAGATGCTGAATGCAGTGTTGGATCGGTATATACCAAAATGTGGACCGCTGACCACCATCCCGAAGGTTGTCCACCATCGTCTTTTATTACGCTTCACTTTGAAGCAACAGAAAAAAGTAAGTCTCCCATTGAAATGACTTGGAGTGATGGTGGTATCAGGCCTGCCCATCCTGAAATAATCCCAGCCAATAATGATATAGGTGGAAAAAACAGTGACAATGGCGTTTTAATGATAGGGGAGAAAGGCATCATTTCTACCAATATCAATGATAGTTCTCCATTGATGCCCAAATTATACTTAAACGATGGTAC
>JANQPK010000099.1 GCA_028289505.1 Cyclobacteriaceae bacterium | reverse complement strand
TGTAATTTTATGATAGTAGCGTATCCTTTCCGGTTAGCATTGACCAGATTTTTTTGCCGGCCAGATTTTTTTGGAATAAAAATTGAAAACAATAAATCCAAATATAAAAAGTTTTAGATACACCATGTATCTCCACCACTGAGATACATGGGTATCATCACCAAATTATAATACTATGAAAAAGGTTATGCTTACCGTCATGGCATTGTTCATGATCAATATATCTTACGGTCAATTTACTATTGGGCCCAGGTTCGGTCTCAGTTCCTCGAGCGTGAATTTCGATCCATTTACCGTGGGTGGAGAAACGGTTGCTTCCGGCAATGCTACTGCCGGGTTTCATGCTGGAGTTTTTTCCAGAATTAGTTTGGGGTTGTTCTATATACAACCAGAAGCACTATTTAGTCAGTCTGGGGGTGAAATTCAGCTAAGTGACAATGGTTTTAGCGATATAAAAGAACTAGAATTCAATAAATTAGACTTTCCAGTAATGGTTGGTACCCGTTTTTTGAAAATTTTCAGAGTTCAAGCTGGACCCACATTCAGTATGTTGTTAGATGCAAAAGCCAAAGGTCTTGAAGAGGAAATCAAGTCAGGATATGAAGATTCAACCATAGGCTATCAGGCCGGTGTAGGCTTGGATTTATGGAATCTGGTGCTTGATTTGAAATACGAAGGAAACTTAAGCACTTTTGGAGATGAACTCTTCGGTCTGCCCACTGACCAAGATCAAAACCAATGGATTGTAAGTGTCGGTTTTAAGCTATTCTAGTTTTAGTGCTTAGTTGTTAATTTTTAGTTTGCTTTTGAGTCCGATATATGGGTAGGGCAAATATATGTGAGGCTTTGCGGTGAGTTACTTTAGGGCAGCCAATTGATTAAGTATGATTTTTCTCTCGAAATAGAATCAGCTGAGGAGTTAATCAGAATGCTTACTGCAATTGTTAAAACCACCGATGGCAAGATCAGTAAGACTACTAAAAACTATACTCTAAACACTCTTATAGGAGGGCCTCGGCTTTAGATTCAGAATCTGAAATAGTTCTTGATCTGAGGCAACATCAGGATTAGGGGTGGTGAGTAGTTTGTCTCCGGCAAATATTGAGTTGGCTCCAGCTAGGAAGCACAATGCCTGCTCTTCAGTATTCATTCGTATTCTACCAGCAGATAGACGAACCATGGCCCTAGGCATAATGATTCGAGCGGTGGCAATCATTCTCACCATATCCCAAACTGAAACCTTTTCTTGGTCTTCCAAAGGGGTGCCAGGGACCGGTACCAGGGCATTCACCGGAACGGACTCTGGATGCTCTGGCAGGTTACTCAAGGTAAACAGCATGTCAATACGGTCTTTTATTGATTCACCCAGCCCAATAATTCCTCCAGAGCAAACGGAGATTTCCGCATGCCTCACATTGTCCAGGGTGTCTAATCGATCATCATATGTACGAGTGCTGATGATTTCGGAGTAATGATCCTCCGAAGTATCTAGATTATGGTTATAGGCATAAAGCCCTGCGTTTTTAAGCTTCTTAGCTTGCTCGCTGGTGAGCATACCCAAGGTACAACAAACTTCCATACCCATATCACAAACGCCTTTGACCATCTCCAAAACTCTGTCAAAGTCACGATTATCCCTTACCTCTCTCCAGGCAGCTCCCATACAGAATCGAGTGCTCCCACTTGCTTTGGCCTCTGCAGCAGCATTCAAAACTTCCGCTGTAGGTAGCAGCTTTTCAACCTTGATATCCGTGTGATAACGAGCCGCTTGTGGACAATAGGCGCAATCTTCCGGACAGCCCCCAGTTTTTATTGATAACAAGGTACATACCTGAACTTCTTGGGCGTCATGATATCGCCTGTGTACTTGACCTGCGTGGTGTATTAATTCCAGGACAGGCGTATGGTAGATATCAGAAATCTCCTGACGGGTCCAATTATTGCGTACTCCAATCTCCATGTTCAAAATTCAATGAGACAATATTATCAAATTTGTTTCAAAAATAAAGTCCCTGATTAATGTATGGTGATATCAAATGGCAATCGCATTTGTAACCCTTGGTAGTTCTGTAGATTTCTAATCTGTTGCACTAGCGGATAAAAATCGCCTAGAGTAGATTTTATTTTGCTTTCCTCGTAGTCTCCGGTAAGCTCGGTCATTAGCTGTTCTACAAAGGTTTTCTGTCGCGGATAATATCGTAACTTATACGCTCCTTCTTCCAATCCAGCAGCACTGGCGGCAATACTTATAGCATCCTCCAATCCACCAAGCTCGTCTATTAACCCATGTTGCTTGGCCTGTACCCCCGACCATATTCGACCTGATGCTACTCGATCAACCTGACTAACCGTAAGTGATCTTCCAGTTGCTGCTTTTTTAAGAAAAGTCTGATAAGTTTCGTCAGCACTCCTTTGAAACAGCTCTTTTTCATATTCTGTAAATGGTCTGGACATGGTAAAGACATCGGATAACATTCCTGTTTTAACCACATCGGTGGTAATACCCAACTTATCTTCCAATAACTCCTCAGCACTAAAATGCATGGAAAATACCCCAATCGAACCAGTCAAAGTCATTGGTTGGGCCACAATTGAATCACAAGCCATGGCTATGTAGTAGCCTCCAGAAGCTGCAATATCTGACATAGAGGCAATGATTGGCTTCTCCTCAGCGGTTTTCAGCACTTCTCTCCAAATCACATCAGAAGCCAGGCTACTACCTCCCGGTGAGTTGATTCGCAATACCACAGCCTTGGTACGGTCATCCTGACGAAGTTTTCGAAGTTGTTTAGAAAGTGATTCGGAGCCGATATAGTTCGCATCTCCTTTCCCATTTATAATTTCCCCATCGGCAAATACCACCGCTATTCTTTCGGAGCCATCAAATAGGCTTTCGGTGGATTTCAGGTAAGGATTTATCCTTACCGATTTAAGCTTCTCCGCAGAGTCAACACCGGTAATTTCTTTTAACTCTTCAATTACCTGGTCAAAGTACTTTGTATCAGTAATTAAGTCGTATTGTAATGCATCCTTGGCATGGGTGGCTAACATACTATCTGCTACAGTTCTTAAATCGTCTTGGGTAACTTGTCTGGTGCGTGATATGTCATTCAGGTAGGTCTTGTAAAATGAGTCCAACATGGCTTCGGTTTGCTCCCTTGAAGCATCACTCATTTCCGTACGGGTAAATGGTTCTACAGCACTCTTATATTCACCCGCTCTGAATACCTCAGATTCAACTCCGATTTTGTCCAGGGTCCCCTTTATAAAATTATATTCTGCTCTAAAACCATTAAATTCTAAAATTCCCTCTTCTGGCAGGTAAACTTCATCAGCCACCGATGCTAAGTAGTACTCAGATTCCGTTAAATACTCGCTGTAGGCGATAATAAACTTCCCACTTTCTTTAAAGCTTTCAAGCTCTTTCCTCAGTTCGTAAAGCTTAGCCAAACCTGCATAAACAAATTCAGGCTCTAATAATATTCCTTCAATTCTATCATCCTGGGCAGCCCTTCGTATCGATTGCTTCAACTCATTGAGCCCATATCCAGCTGAGGCTCCAACCATTACCAGCCCCCCAAAAGGGTTTTCCACACTGCGCTCCAGGATGGGCCTGTCTAACTTTAGATGCAGGATGGTGTTGTCCGAGATATCTACAGGTTTATCTCCGGTTGCAGTTATAATACCAGCGGCAATAATAAACAGAAAGAAGGCCGCCATGAAGAATATAACCAGCGCCACTAGGGTGGCTAATACATTTCTAAAAAACATTTGTTAGGATCTTTATATAGTGATCAATGTTACTAGATTGGCATAAGAAGTTAAAGAGAATTTTTATTTTTGGCCATTTTATTGGATGACAGGGATATATCTGCTTCTGGGATCAAATTTGGGTGATAGAGAACAATTACTCCGGCAGGCCAGGAACTTGTTGACCGTGCACATTGGACCCATTTTAAACCAGTCCTCTCTGTACCGAACAGAAGCCTGGGGTATGGAACAATCACCTGCTTTTTTAAATCAGATATTATTGATCCAAAGTAAAGCCTCACCTACTGAGATACTGGAGCAGATCTTGAATATTGAATCCAGTTTGGGGCGAGTACGCCAGCGACACTATGTAGACCGCACTATCGACATTGACATCATTTACTATAATAAATTGGTATTGGAACAACCGGATTTGGTCATACCACATCCTCGAATTAGTCTACGTCGTTTTGTGCTTGAACCGTTAGTTGAAATAGCTCCCAGTTTTGTTCATCCGGTACTGCAGGTGACTAACTCACAACTATTAAAACAGTGTTTGGATCCGTTGTTGGTAACCAGGCTATGATTGGTTTGGATTAATTTTCCTGATCAATCCTTGTAGGACCTTGCCTGGTCCAGTCTCAATGAAGTTTACTGCCCCTAAAGACAGCATTCTTTCTACACTTTGAGTCCAACGTACGGGTGAAGTCAATTGTGCAATCAGGTTTTTC
>JANQPK010000091.1 GCA_028289505.1 Cyclobacteriaceae bacterium | reverse complement strand
CAGCCACATCAAAATCAAACCACCCGGCTTTATCAATCTCTGGAAATGTCTGTACGATTTTAGACCTCGGAGGCCATTCAAGTTGAAATGTATTGGATTGAAGATCTTGGCTGGGGTCCCAAGTTTGATATTGATCGGGAAGCATAAAGGCCCAGGCGTATACCAACTTGCCTCCTTTTTGTTTTATATACCCCAGATCAAAATAGGGCGCTTTAGCGTTTATGCCCGTTTCCTCCTCAAATTCTCTAATAGCAGCTCCTAAAACATCTTCTCCGGTGTCTATTAAACCTTTGGGAATGGTCCAACTACCCAAATCTTTATTTTTGAAAAAGGGTCCTCCCGGATGAACCAAGAAATACTGATAGCATGACTTTGGTTTTCTGAGCATCAACAATCCGGCACTGGTACTCATTTCAAGCTGATTTTACAAAAATATACCATTTGGTATATTTTTTCTAAGATACCATATTGGATATGGTCTGGTCCATATGCAGTAAACAATCTTTTAGATATTTAGACTTACGATAAATTTTCATCTGCATGATTCCACCTTCAATTAGAGCTATAAAAACATGAGCATAGTGCTGAGCATCAACTTGTTTCAGCTCTCCACGCGCCTGTCCTTGATTTATGATATAGACAAATGACCTTTGCAGATAGTCTAAGGATTCCAATACCTTTTGGCGTAAGCCTTCATGGGTATCATCAGCTTCTACTGCAGTATTTAGTATGGGACATCCACCGGTTAAGCTTGGATTGTAGATCAATTGTCGGTAAAAGTCGGTAATGGCATACAATTTTTTGGTGGCGGGTATTTTTGAAAGTACGATTTTCCGGATCTGATCTAGAATCTGTCTACTGTTAAACTCATATACTGCCGCGGCGATTTCATCTTTACCGTCAAAGTTCCCATAAATACTCCCCTTAGTCAGCCCAGTGACTCGAGTTAAATCATGCAAAGAGGTACCCTGATATCCTTTTCTATTGAAGACAGGAGCAGATTTTTCAATAATAAACTGTTTGGTCCTAGCAGATTTTTTGGATTTTCCAGCCATATGGCGACACAGATATACCACAAGATAATTAAAATATACCGATCGGTATATTTAATGATAATTAAATTACAGTAGAAAGCCTATGCGGAAATTGAACAATAATTCCTCTTCCGAATGCCCAAGGTCTAGTGATATCACCGAGACGTTGAGTGGTGATATCCAAATTCCTCCACCAATGCCATGATGCCATTTATTTGAGTCTTCATCGGAAAACCATACTCTTCCAATATCATTAAACCCATATATTCCCATACTGATGGGAATAATACGATTTCTAAAAGTACCTAACTTCAAACGCAGCTCTGTGTTATTATAAAATTTGCTATCTCCAGCAAATCGTGTTTTGCGGTAACCTCTTAGATTACTAAGCCCGCCCAAAACCTGAGCTTGATAGAACTCACTGGTTCCAAAATTATGACCCCCTCCAAATCTCGTGGCCAGGGTTACCTTGGAGGGAAGTCTAAAGCTGAAAAAGAAAGAGAGTTCGGAATTAATCATGGCTAAATTCTCAGAGTTATCGTTTAGTCCGGCGTAAGCTCTGACCTCGGTGAGCCAGTTAATTCCTCTGGTGGTAAGTGTTGGACTATCCCGGGTATCGTAATGCAATTGTAGTATAGCTCCCTCAAACGCCTTCCAGGAAAAGAAGTCCGGATCATCAATGTTATCAGGGTCCAAAATAAATCGATCATCACCGTCATAGTCATCCTCGACTTTAGCTGTTTGAAAATGATGACCGATACCAAAAGAAATATTGGGTCCAAAGTTTTTGACCAGCATACCAGTGTGATTGAAATACTTGAATCTTAGCCGGTAGTAGTCAATCGGTCGGTCTACCCTAAAGTCATCATCCGCATTTTGGTTGAAAGTGGTTTCATTACCAAAACCAAAAAAATTAGTGACCGAATTAGGGGCGGAGACATCAACATTCAGTTTAAGGTCCCATAGGCCTAAGACATCAGTGAAGCTGCCATTGTATTTAACATGAAAGGCCCCAGTGGCAAATGCCCCTTGAGCCGTAATCATTTGGCGGCTTTTGAGCGGTGATTTCCTAAATCCATGGTTCTCGTAAATGAAACCCCCACCAAGGAATAAACCGTCATCACGATTAATGTTGGCAACTATCAGCGGTACTAGTCTGTTATATTTGAATTCTTTGCGATTATAATTGTTAATGTTTGCCCGTCGAGAGGTAAGGTCCTTCCCTTCTTTTCCCAACTCCAATACATTTTCATCCTTGGTATCATAAACCTTAGTTTGCTTGCTTAATCCACTTACTTTACTCTGGTCCCTGATAATATCTTCCCCAGGGCCACCTATAATTCGCACTATTATTCCCTTTTTCGCTTCGCCGGTCACCTCAAACAGGTCATCACCGTCCAACCCATACAGCCTGACTTCTTTGGTTTCAGATCGCAAAAAAGTTCTATCGTACATCAATTCATCAGTGTCGTCTTTTTTGGTTCTTTTATACATTCTAACCCTGGTCTTATGGTCATCTAGCCGTTCCACTTTGAAGAATTCTTTCTTATTGCTGCCACGAACATTCACCGCCTCAGCTAAAAATAGGTACTGTTCAATGGCGTATTCTTTGAGATGGCCTCTTTGGGATTTCAACTTGGCTATTACCTCTGCTCCATCTATAGCGTAAATGGAGTCAGGCCATTGTTTAATGGCGTTTTCAATTACTTCATCCGTCAATCTTTTTTGCAAAGAGTCGGCAGTATTGATCCATTGCTGCAAGCTTGGCTCATTTAAGAAATCGCGATCGAAATATCGGGCGTTGAAATTAAAGCCGGGTACATAGCTAAACTTATAGTCAAAGCCTTGAAATTTGGGCATGGCCCATTTTCTCTTTACTTTATTCATAATAAATCCTTGATTGACAAAGAAGGCCTGATCGCGATCCCTGGGAATGGGGCGAAAGATGCGACCACCACTATCTTTGAAACTGGCCCAGCGCCATTGGTCGTCGTGTCGATCCCAATCGGCAATGAACATGTCAAATAGTCTGCTTTTTAGTACCCATAGCTGATCAACCCGGTTATCATTATCTTCATAGAGTTTCTCCAATACGTCGGGAGTCCCAACAATCTTTTTGGAATTACCGAAGTGGTCTGCATCTTTCCAGTTGTCATCCGGTCGTTCCTCAAACAGGGCCGGTGTGTTGGCGAAATCCGCACGGTATTCTCCAAAACGGGGATCATCTGGTATATAGACCAATTTTGGATTGGTATGATAGACCTGGGCGGCATCAGCTAATGGTGGTATCACGTAGGCCGCGTAGGGATGGGAAGCCGATATCTGATCCTGGACCAAGTCTGCTCCCACCGTACTTAGTAAAACATCCGGTATGGCTTTTTCGGCGTATTTTTCTACTGAGCGCAGCACATATTGCTTTTCGTTCTGCGCTTCCAGGCGCAGCGATCGTGTTTGTTGTCCTCCACCGCGTTTAACTATTTCCAGGCCACCTTTCTCTCTGGCAATATCAAAAACAGGGACCTCTACCTTGGTTTTCCAGGTCTTGCGATAATTCTCACCCAAGAGACCAGGATTATCTGTATCATACTGGTCGCTGGCATTCACAAATACCGTACTATCCGTGAAGTCAACATTAAACGCATCTGCGGTGGGTAAAGGTTCATAGGCCTTCTGGTATAGTACCTGTTGATAAATAGGTTCATTTTGAGATTCAGGGCTCCAAAATTCCAGTTTCGCTTCACCCGCAGCATCAAATACTAACTTCGCAAAACCCAGACCCTGGTGGGCGAACTTTGAAAGCTTTTTTTGCTTAACAAAACTGCTTTTGGATCCAGCTCCGCTGACCACATAATGTGTGCTGTCTTTACTAATATACTGCAATGAATGTTCGTGGCCTGCTACATATATCAGGTTGGGATGCTGATGAAAGATCTCTTCTAATGCTTTTTTGAGTGCCTTGTATTTAGGGTGCGCGATATCCTGAATATTTCCCAAGTATTTTCGGTAAAGTGGGTAGATGGAGCCGATCACAGGCAGTGGGATATAAAGGGATTTGTTAATGTCCGTAAGTGGAAAGATGTGTTGTTTGGCATTAGAGACCCCCCCGTGCATACCGTAACTGTAAATTGGATGATGGCTGGCCACCACTACTTTTTTATGACCATTTCTTCTGATTATCTCCTCCAGTTGGTCGAACAGCTCAATATATCCACCACCTTCACAACCGTCAGCAATCCTCGGTTTTTCCCAAGGATGAAGCAGCCATTGAGTATCAAACAAAACCAGGGTTATTTCCTCTGAAATTGATATTTCCACCGGGCCGGGACATCCTCCATCAGGTAAAAAGGTATTCACACTGTCCTGCAGGATTTCTGACAGAAGGGACTCAACGAAGCTCTCCTGATTCCTGATTTGGGTATAACCATCTTTTCTGCCCTTATCCCAATCATGATTGCCGGGGATAAGGTAGACTTGACCCGAAAATCCCTTCAGAATCTCTAGTTGCCCCTTCATAATTTGTTCAGCTTGCTTTCGGTCAGGGTGGTCTTTCTCTGGAAGCCCTTTAGGATAAATATTATCGCCCAGATAAATAATGGCTTGTTCCCCGCTGTCCCGCTGCATGTGGGACCTGATCTGTTGCATCACGGGATTTCCATCCTGGAAGGGCTCACCAGCATCGCCCACCAGATAGATAGTGTGGGACTGGGCCCAGGCGGAGATCGAAAACAAAAAACTCGCTACCAACAGCAGAAATTGACGATAGGGCATAACTCAGTTTTACCCTGGTAATTTGCAAATAAATTTAGGATAACCCTATTTTTCTACCTGAGCGGTAATATTCGTGAACCTCAAATGTCCGTACTTGGACAAGTACTGCTGTTTCAATAAGGGGTCGAATTGCTTTTCCTGCTCTAGGGTTTTCAACATCAGTGCCATCATTTCTTTGAGTCGGGCACTGGGATAGTAGTCAAGAGCAATAGCTAGATTATAAAGTGCTGCCCTCAGATTCCGTTGGTTGTAAGCTTCAACAGCCTGATTAAAGTATTGCAGACCCGCTAGGTTAACCAAATCAATACCATTGTTGGCCTGATGGTAAGGCTGGTAATAGTCTTGATTTTTCCATGTTTTGCCGGCTTCATCTTCCCTGTAGGACTTCAAGGTGGTTTTGATAATTTCTGAATCTTCAATAAATCCACCCAATGGGTTGGTCGGTTCCACAAGGATCACCTGATTGTTAATATCAAGTGTTAGATATACATGAAACGTAGTTTCAACAATAGTATGACTTACCCCAAGTTGGTCGAAAATCATTCCATAGAGTGCACTTCCGGTAATGCAATCATAATAACCTTTCTCCACCAGTTCTGACAGGGTTGACGGCGATTGGTATCGCCGCAGGTACTTCCGGTGTGTTTTATAATAAACGTATCTTAGAAACTTTGATTGATCTTTATAACGAGTCTGCTTGGCCCTCAGTACCTGGATAAATTCGTCAAGATCTTCGAAATAGTATTGAGCGGCTTGGCTCTTGTTTTCTGGTATTTGATTAATCCAAGCCTGGTAGGGTTCAGACTCTGCAAAGTTTATGGAGGAATCCTGACTGTTGGCATTCACGGTTACTACCCACAGCAAGATGAAGATCGATATGTCTTTAATACACCTCATACCGGCTGCTTTTACATAATCTTAATACTAAGTTAACAATTTATTAATATTAAAGTTCCTAATGTTAATATAATGTTAACAGTTGTAAAAATCGAAAACTGGCTATAGCTGTTTGCAGTAAGGTTTTTTTATTATTTTTGCATTTTGAAAATCATATCAGCACTTAAACTGAGACCTTGTGGAAGAGACCGTGTCCAATGAGCTTAGGCAGCAGCACCAAGAAAAAATAAAAAGGGTATTTGAGGAAGTTGGTAAAGTAGTGGTGGGGCAGGACTACATGATCAATCGTCTACTTATCGGCTTGTTCACACAGGGCCATGTACTATTGGAAGGTGTACCAGGGCTTGCCAAAACCCTTACCGTAAATACTCTGGCCAGGGTACTTCATCTGGATTTCCAAAGAATTCAGTTTACCCCAGATCTGCTGCCGGCTGACTTAATTGGAACCATGATTTACAATCAGCAGAAAAGTGAGTTTGAGGTAAAGAAAGGACCTATTTTTGCCAATATTATTCTTGCTGATGAAGTAAACCGGTCGCCAGCGAAGGTGCAATCGGCTTTGTTGGAAAGTATGCAGGAGAAGCAGGTTACCATAGGAGAAACTACCTTCGATCTGGATCGTCCATTCTTAGTACTTGCTACTCAAAACCCGGTGGAACAGGAAGGTACCTATCCTCTGCCTGAAGCCCAGGTAGATCGCTTTATGATGAAAGTAAATGTAGATTATCCTAGTAAAGAGCAGGAGCTGGAAATCATGCTACGAATGTCCAATTTGAACTTTGATGACCAGGTGAATCAAATACTGACCAAACAGGATATTTCGGCAATTCGTGATGAGATCAATCAGGTGAACATTAGCAATTCATTAGCGCAGTATATTGTGGAGTTGGTGTTTGCCACCAGAGATCCGGAAGGATATGGTATGCCGCAACTTAATAATTACATACAATTTGGAGCCTCTCCCCGAGCCAGTATCAATTTAAATCTGGCAGCCAAGGCGGTGGCTTTTTTTGATGATAGGGATTACGTGTTACCTGAGGATATCAAAGAAGTAGCGGTTGATGTGATGAACCACCGACTGTTGCTTAATTACGAGGCCGAGGCCGATAGTGTCAGTACCCAAGAAATTCTCAAGGAGATCCTCAACAAAGTACCCATCAATCAGTAGTCCACACCCCATAATCAAAGTTTATATTGGTTAAATACCAACATAATCCCGACTTAACATTAAGTTAACTGTACTTAATGATTTCTTAACATTACAGGTCGTTCCTACCTGGTTTTTTTAACAATAAATTAACGATTCCAACCATCCCAGGTAACATGAAATACCCACCTTTGAGCTCGGTTTAAAACTGTCAATCATAAATAATTATTCAATCAATCTACGTTATAAAATGAAGAAATTATCTTATTTATTCTTAGCCTTTTTAGGTCTTGCCTTTGTGGTGATCTCATGTAGCGATGACGACGATGATCCAGGTGCGGTTCCAGGTGCACCCACGGTTACAGCACCTCCTCAAACTACAGTAGGGGCAGGTGAGACAGCGACTGTTTCATTCACTGTTAACATTCCTGGAGGTTTTGCTAACGCTGGGGTTACGGGAGTAGGTGGAACTGCTACTATTAGCCAAAGTTTGACCTCTGGTGCAACCTCAGGTACTATTCAAGTTGAGTTTACTGCCGATCAAGCTGCAGGAGCAGGATCCGCGGTACTAGCTGTTACAGATGCAAATAACCTTGCGGCCAGCCAAACTGCGGTTTTTACCATTGAAGGACAAGAAACTACCATTCCTGTTACAGAGAATATCTCTAGCGATGTGACCTGGACTGCAGGCAATGAATATATCTTGACCACTAGGGTTACTGTGTTAGACGGTGCTACCCTTACTATTGAACCAGGTACTTTGATCAAAGGGGAGGCAGGCACTGGAGCCAACGCCACTGCCTTGTTAGTTGCCAGGGGAGGAAAATTGATGGCAGAAGGAACGGCTGCAGCCCCCATAATATTTACTTCAGTTGCTGATAATATAACTTCAGAGCAAATTGCTGCTGGTGATTTTATTAGCCCCAACCTCGATGAAAGTATAAACGGATTGTGGGGCGGTGTTTTAGTTTTGGGCTACGGTGTGATCAGTGCCTCAGCTGATGAAGTCCAGATTGAAGGAATCCCTACTACCGATCCCAATGGATTATATGGTGGAACCGACGATGGCGACGACTCAGGTATTATCTCCTATGTGTCAATTCGTCACGGTGGTACTAACATTGGTGCAGGTAATGAAATCAATGGTTTGACCCTAGGTGCTGTGGGTTCTACTACCCAAATCTCAAACGTGGAGATCGTAGCTAACCAGGATGATGGAATTGAATGGTTTGGTGGATCGGTAGATATCACTAATGCGCTAGTCTGGAATGTCGGTGACGATGCTATCGATACTGATCAAGCTTGGAATGGTGTACTGGATGATTTCTTAGTAGTTACTCCAGTTGGAAGCTGCTTTGAACTAGACGGCCCTGAAGGAGACGATGATGCTTACTTCATGGGTGACCGAGACCCTAAGAACCACACCTTACAGAACGGATCTATCTATGCTGGCGATAGCCCTAGTGCTGCTGATTTCGATGAAGATACCAATGTGGATCTGATGATGGTTTACTTCAAAGGATTCGATGACGATGAAAGTGCGCAGGCAGTTCAGGGATTTGCGGAAATGGTCTATGGAACTATGACCGGTAATGAAATTACTCCTGGTCCTGATTTTACCTCTGCCGAAATCATGGAGGACGTGCCAGCTGGCAATTACACTGAGGTAGCTGAGGACGCAAATACAGTTGGTTCTACTGCAGATTACACCTGGACCTGGGCTTCTCAATCAGGAGCTTTGGCAGGTATTGGTCTAGAGTAATCCTAGTTATAGTAAATGATATAATGAAAGGGTTGTCCAAATCACTGGACAACCCTTTCATAGCTAATGTACACCGGTCCAATCATTAAGACCCTACAGTCATTGCAATTAAACCAGCAAAATTCGCTTTATTTGCAAGCCAAAAACTTTAAAACCAAATCATGATCAAATATTTACTAGCGATTTGTTTAAGTATTGCTTCGCTATCACCGCTAAGTGCTCAGGACGACGGCATCATTAGAGGTAGAGTGATTGAGGATGCTACCGGAGAAGCCATGATAGGAGTTACCTGCTTGATCGCCGGCACCACCACCGGTGCGGTAACCGATTTTGACGGTAATTTTGAGATAAAAGTAGCGGAGGGAGTGCATAATTTACAGGTTTCTTTCGTTTCATTTGAAACCATTAATATAACCGGGGTAGAAGTAAAATCTGGGGAGGTTACCTTCTTCGACAATATCCGAATGAAGGAATCCGTTCAGGAACTGGGAGAAATCACCATCACTGCTGAAATCATACGAAGCTCAGAGGAGGCGCTGTTAACAGTGAAGAAACGTTCTCCAAGCCTAATGGATGGGATCTCAGCAGCAAGCTTTCAGAAAATAGGTGATTCCGATGCCTCGGATGCCATTAAACGGGTAACAGGTGTATCGGTTGAGGGTGGAAAATATGTATATGTCCGGGGTTTGGGTGACCGCTACACCAAGACCGTTACCAACGGTATGGAGA
>JANQPK010000078.1 GCA_028289505.1 Cyclobacteriaceae bacterium | reverse complement strand
GACCAAGCCAACTTGAGAGGCATGGGTATTTACCCTGAAAATTACCAGATGACAGTTTGTAAAGGTGGATTTGCTTTTAGACCACAATACCCGGCAGATGTTTTTGATTATATCTTGAGCGCCACCCCAGGATTCGTTTCTGCAGATCTATCTACTTTTGAATGGAAAAATATTCAGCGGCCAATATACCCACTGGACCCCATGTGAGCGACTATCGACTAGCTTCGAGCTAGTAGCTACAATCTGTAACTACTAGCTGCTACCTTCTAGCTGTTAGCTTCTAGCGACTAGCTATCGGAATTCTTAATTAGATGCTGCATAGATGACAAAAATTACTTTAGCCTAATAAATGATACTGCAGGGTTCTAGTTTAGTTCCATGGACAGGCAAAAACTAGAACACCGATTTGAAAGATTTGGGATTGAGGTATTGCGATTGGCCAAGCAGCTCGAAAAAGATGATATTACCGATCATCTGAAATCTCAAATAATCAGATCAGGTATTTCTCCAGCATTAAATTATGCAGAAGCTGGGGACGCAGAAAGTCTGAGAGATTTCATTCATAAACTAAAGATTGCTTTAAAGGAACTTCGGGAGACCCAATCCACTCTTAGAATTATTCGAGGACTAGGTTTGCATCCATCAAAAGCTCATTTAGGGCTGTTGATAAAGGAAAACGGAGAACGGATCGCTATCCTCATTATTAGTATTAAAACCTGCAAACAAAACGCAGGAATTCAGTGAAGATTCGAGATTGAAGATTGAAGATTGAAGATAGCAGCTAGAAGCTGGAAGATAACAGATAGAAGATAGAAGCTAGTAGCTGGAAGCTAGTAGCTCGTAAATCAACTAAGGGCCTGCTCTAAATCTGCCACAAGATCATCAATGTCTTCAATACCTACACTCATTCTAATCAAAGAATCCAATAAACCTGACTTTATCCGTTCTTCTCGCGGAATGCTGGCATGAGTCATGGATGCAGGATGACCACATAAAGATTCAACTCCACCCAAAGATTCAGCTAATTGGAAATACTTGAATTTGGTCATCAAATGTTTGGCTTCTTCAATATCATCACCCTTTAAAGTGAAAGAGATCATCCCCCCAAAGTCACTCATTTGTTTTTTTGCTATAACATGATTAGGGTGATCTTCAAACCCTGGCCAAAATACCTGGTCTACCCTAGGATACTTTCGCAAAAAATGGGCCACTGCGGCAGCGTTTTCAGAGTGTCTCTGCATGCGTAGGTGCAAGGTTTTTATGCCTCTCAGGGCCAAAAAACAATCCTGAGGGCCAGAAACTGCACCTGATGCGTTTTGCAGAAACTCCAGCTGCTCCGCCCATTGGCTGTCGTTAAGCACCAATGCCCCCATGATAACATCCGAATGCCCACCTAAGTATTTAGTGACTGAATGCATCACCATATCAGCACCAAGGTCAAGTGGTCTTTGCAGAAAAGGAGTGGCAAAGGTATTGTCCACCGCCACTTTTATACCCTTGCTCTTTGCTAATCCCACTATCGCCTCAATATCGATGATATGCATCATAGGGTTGGTTGGGGTTTCAATCCAGATCAATTTGGTGCGATCCGAAATGTATTGGCCTACCTCATTGGCATTGCTCATATCAACAAAATTGAAATCAAGTCCATACTTCTGAAAGACCTTGGTAAAAAGCCGGTAGGTACCACCATACAAGTCATTAGTGCTCAATACTTCGTCACCGGGGCTCAGGGTTTTCATTACCGCGTCAGTGGCAGCCAAACCAGAAGCAAAGCAAAGTCCATAGGACCCGTTCTCCAGGGCTGCCAGATTCTCCTGCAGCACCGTGCGAGTTGGGTTCTGGGTCCTGCTGTATTCATAACCTTTATGATCTCCCGGTGCCTTTTGTACATAGGTAGTAGTTTGATAAATAGGCGTCATGATAGCACCGGTGGAAGGGTCGGGAAATACCCCCGCATGGATAGCTTTAGTGGCAAATTTCATGTGATGTTTTTGTTCTTTGATTGTTCCTGAAAATACTCCTCTAATTTTTTCTTCAGAGTCTCCATATCTTGTAGGGACTCTGGTGTCAACGAAGGTTGACCCGGAAAGGTTTCCATATGCAGTGTTTGTGTAGGAAATGCAAACCTAACCTGCATGGCTTCTGCCAATTTTAAAACTTCCATTAACACTTGATGTCGGCAAGTCAGCTCCTCCGACCAAGTGGGAACCTCGAAAAAAATGTAAAACAGAATATTCAAAGAAAAATTACCCATCTCGTTAAGGTGAATCTCGTAGAAATCCTTTCTGGTATGAGGATGATCATCCACTATTTTACGGAGTCCATCAACGAACGCTGAGATGGTCTCGGGTGCAGTATCGTAGGTAACTGCAATATGGGTATTGAATCTGCGGTAAACTCTTAAGCCGTGATTATCAATAGTAAGGTCAGCCAACTTACCATTGGGAACAGAGGTAACCGAATTTCTAAAAGTTCGCACTCGTGTTGACCGGAAACCTACTTCTTCTACCGTCCCATCAATCCCATCGCTACTTATCCAATCCCCGATTTGAAAAGGTCTGTCGATGAAAATCATTATGGAACCGAAGAAATTCTTCAGGGTTTCTTGGGCCGCTAGTGCTATTGCAATACCTCCGATAGAAAGCCCCGCCAATAAGGCAGTGATGTTTACTTTCAGATTGTTCAGTATAAATAGAATACCTACCGCTATCACCACAAACTTCATCGACCGTCTGATAATCGGTATCAGCTGGTCATCCATGGTGGTGGTAGTCTTGCTGGCCAGCTTTTCAAAATACAGACTTAAAATATCGGCCAGGGCGTACAAGATCATCACCCCGAAGAATGGCATGATTGCCTTGAGCAGCATCACTACGTATTGAGAAATGTTTATCGGGAGTTGTAGTACAGGTAGAAAGATCAACCATAGTACAAACATCAGCAAAAGACTAAATGGTTTGGCAACAGGATCCACGAATCGCTCCACCACTTCGTCATAACCAAGCTTTTTTGCAAACCGGATCAGGAATTTGTCGAATGCCGCAGTGAAAATTCGGTAGAAGATGTAGCCAAATAAAAAAAACAACACGATACCCAGATATTGCCAAACCTGGAGTCTGAAGTAATAGGTATTGCCTAATCCCCTTGGCAGCAGGTTCACCAATAAATCTGAACCAAACGGGTAAATTTTATTATGCAATTGATCTATCGCCTGGAAGGTACTTGGTGGGTACAACCATCTGCTACCCTTTCTTTTCAGGAAGATCTCCGGATATTGTGAATCAACCACAAATATGTGCTGCCCACTTATTGAATCCAGGTGATTGGGCTCCTGTGGTAGACGATCAACCGGGATTAAAACACCCTGACCATCCCAAATCTGTTTTAGCTTTATAGCTAGATTCGCCGCTCTCTTTTCGCTGATGCCCTCCTGATCAAAAGCCCTTCCAGCTATCTTGGGCCGGTAAGATTTTGGCTGTAGGTTTTGCAAATGAGTATATACGGTATGATAGGGAGATTCCAGATTGTAAACTACCGTATCCTGACCTACAGCAGGATAATAGGTACCCAGCAGTATCAGTAAAATAATGGTCTTAAAAAGAAAGAAGTGCAAACTTGCTCTCATAAACACTATAGATTTGGTGTTGGCGTTGAGATTCAAAGTACAACATGGCTATTTCATTGGCACTTTCAATCGGCGAAGCGTTAATCAGTTCCCCTTGCTGGTTGTAAAAGTAGGTAAAATGCTGTACCGGATCAGTTACTGCATAAATACTATGACTACTTCCCATTAAATAGTACTGCACCATCAAGTCAGAGGTGCTCAGATAATCTTTTTCAAAAAGAACTTCTCCTTTTCGATTCAGTATTGCCAATCTATTGGCATTTTGTCGCTTGATCACGTAATGCCTTCTCATTGGATCCAGGCAAAGCTGGAAATAGGTGTCGACAGTCGGTTTAATCAATTGTTGCTCTGCAATAACCTTCCCATTAAGGTCGAACTTGACCATCAAGCCGTTTCGGTTAACTGCATGAAAAGTGGTCTTGGAAAAATCCGTTCCTTGCTCAATAAATAACGGACCGCGGGTGGCACCTTGTAAGTCAACAGGAAAACCTGGATAGAGATTACCGCGGCGATTCATTATATGTATCTGCCCGTTTTCAAGTTGGGCGATTATGCAATCCTTTCCTCTGATCCGAATATGCATGGGTGGATATAATAATTGATCTGGTAAAACATTGGGGTTCCATCCATCAAGTAGTTCACCCTTTTTATTAAACATAAAGACCGCACCACTTTCATCGCTGGCAATAAATCTATAGCGTCCACTATTATCGTAATCAATAGCGCCAACGTGTCGCAGCTTGGTATCCGTAGGTACTGAGATGGGATACCCTTCAACCGGATTACCATTCCGATCAATAATATGAATCTCTTTCTCAGTAGCCAGTAGGTATTGCAGCTTATTGTTGTGGTAATAATCAATTTGCGTTACTCCTCCCCGAATAGTGCCCTCTAAGGAGTCTCGCCATAGTAACCTGCCCTGGCTACCAATTAAGTACAACAATTTCAAACTATCCTGCAACAGTACTTCCTTACTGCCATTATTATGATTGGCCACTACAAAAGGCTTGGAGGTAATCGGTGACTCTGTATACACCTGTTGATTATTATTGAACCCGGGTGTTACCTCAACATATTGATTATGGGCATTATAAGTAATCACCCCACTAGTGTAGAATTTATCCCCAATATCACTGAACTGAAAGGCCATCAATTCAAAGTTGCTAAGGGTTTCGAGATGAAGATCCAGAAAAGACTGCCAATCGCTGGATAGATGCCTCCTTATTATATTCCAGGATTTGGGCAGGTGTACATAAAAGCTCAGGTTTGCTTGCTGTAGGGAGTTGTCCAGGAACTCACTTCTCACTATTGATTTTCCCCAGGTTTCCTCGGCAT
>JANQPK010000076.1 GCA_028289505.1 Cyclobacteriaceae bacterium | reverse complement strand
ATCCCCTTGCCAATTAAGGTCTTTACCCACTTCGTGGGTGGTCAACAATCGATTTGGATCTGCCGGATAGTGCGGCTGGTGTCTCAGAATAGGGATAATCTGACTGGCGATCAGCGCACACCCTTTTTCATTAAAGTGGATGCCGTCATTGGTAAACTCATCCGCGTATACCAAACCATTGCGCTCCACCAGTTCTTGAATGGGGGTGCGCAAATCAACAAAAGCGCATTGGTATCTTGCCGCAAACTCCGGTAGAATTTGGTAAGACATTCTGGTATGGTGCTCATTGGGTGGCACTTTGTTCCGCGGATCATTCCAGATCAGTACTTCAGTACTGGTTTTTGAACGCATTATCTCCAAGATCTCCTGATATTTTTCAGCAGATCCGAAAACATGAAAAATCACCAGGTCAGGGTAAAAGTCCAGCAAGTCTCGCTCTACCGTGCGGATCAGTATAGAGGAGGAAAATCCACCAATTGACAAATTTTCCATAATGAGATTGGCATCAGGCCAGCTGGTTCTGAGGTATTGCTCAACTTCCAGCCACCAGTCCTGGGCACTTAAAGACTGGCCATAAACCAGTATTCTTACCGTGTTCCGTTTTTCAGGGGTACTGGTGGCCAGCAGATTCATAGTCCTTTGGATGTACTGGGGACTGGTAATGGCGACTTGCTCCTCTGCCGGTAGCTGTATTTGCCCATGTATTGGTTGGATTGAGCAAACTAGCACTGCGATCAGTAGACGCATTATCAAACACCTTCCTGCGGTGCTCCCTTCAGATACTGATCCAGAAACTCCCCGATCTTGCCATAGCCTTCAATTTCGTTTTCCTTTTTCAGGAAGCCGTGGCCTTCATCTTCAAATATGATATACTCCACTGGCACATTATTGGCTTTGACACTTTCCACAATTTCATCTGATTCTACTTGCAGTACCCTGATATCATTAGCTCCTTGCAGTACCATCAGGGGCTTGACGACCTTTTCGGCATGAAACAGGGGAGATATGGCGTATAGCCGCACTGAATCCTCCGAATAAGGGTCCCCAAGTTCTTTGTAAAGAGATTCTTTAAAACTCTCCCAGTGAGGAGGGATCGATCGCAAGGTCCTGATCCAGTTGGTAACTCCAAAGATGTTTACGCCTACATCGAAGGCTTCCGGTTCGAAGGCCAAGGCGGCCATCACCATATATCCGCCGTAGGAACCACCAATAATTCCGACTTTTTCCATGTCTACCACCCCGGTGGAGGCCAGGAAATCTTTCCCTGCAATGCAATCCTTTAAATCCTTGTCTCCATGATTGAGGTCATCCAGATGATTAAAGGTTTTACCATATCCATCACTACCTCGGTTATTGACCGCCAGGATGGCATAGCCCTGATTTACCAGGAACTGGATCAGGGCAAAATAATTCAGTCGTGATTGCCCCCCTGGGCCCCCATGAACCCAAACCAAACCGGGAACTTTTTGGTCCGGCGAAGCCAGCTTTGGTTGATAGTAAACCGCCGGGATCTCCAAACCGTCAAATGATGCGTAACGCACCACCGTGCCTTCCACTAGGTGATCTGGGTTGATTTCAGCATTCAAGGTGTTGGTTAGCTTTTTCAAATCCCCGGTTTCAAAATTGTAGAGGTAAAGGTTGCTGGGAGAAGTAGTGGTGCTTACTGTTAACCGCGCCAGCTTTTCACTCTTGGAGATGCTGACGGAGGAAATGCTACCACCTTCAATTTCCGGCAGCGAAATTTCTTGGTCACTTTCCAAGTCGAAGACCCTGACCCGGGTTTTAGCATCCTCATTAATGCCGATCACCCGGTACTTATCATTCCAGGATTGATAAGCATACCACACATCCCAGGAGTCGCTGTAAACCACCTCCACTTCACCGCTTTCTAGTTGCATACGCGCCAAGTAGGTGAATTCCTGGTCCTTGTTGGTCATATAGTACAGGTACTGGTTGTCCAGACTGAAAAACTGTGGATTGTATTGAACATCCCCTTCGTGAACACTAATGTCTTTGATCTCATCGGTGTTTCGGTCATATAAATACATTTTATCATCTGCATTGGTGATATTTTCTACCAGTGCTAAATAGCGCTTGTTGGGGGAGATACTGCTTACGTTCAGTCCCTGGTCATTTTCGTAGATCATAGCCCCCAGGGGTATTTCATCCTCCATGGCGGAAACTTCCAGCTCGTAAACATCCATATACCGGGCATCGCGTTTGTTGGATGAGTAGAACATGCTCTGCTGGTCACGGCTCCAGCCCCAGAACAGGTTTCTTACAGTGTCTTCAGGGGTTAGGCTTTTGGATACCCCATTGGTCATCATATAGATCTTGTATTGCTCATTACCACCCTCGTCAAACAGGTAAATGAATCGCTCGTCTTCAGGAAAATAGGACACCCCAAAAAAGGACTCTTCCTGCGAATCGGTAAGGGCGGTAGATTCTCCGCTTTCAATATCGATCTCATAGGCATTATAAATGCCAGACTCGTTACTGTTCACCAAAAGTTTTGATTCATCGGCAGAAAAACTGCCTCCGCTAATATTAATATTCTTATAGAACTGCTGGATTGAGTACTGCTCAATTTTAGGGGTTTCTGGTACTGGCTTACAGGCAGCCAGTAGCAGTAGTAGACAAATTTGAATGGCTGATTTCATGATACGTTGTTAGTTTATCAGTAATTAAGTATCCATAAGCCATTAATAAAAATTACTTTACACCAGCGGTATACTGCAGTATTGTTGATATTTCTCACTTTCTTGCCTAATCATCGTCAATACTAGTCTGTGGTCAATTTGATTAATTGTAGATCTTTTATAAACAGTCGGATCATGAAACCAATTTTTCTTGCTTCTCTTTTCCTACTGGCCAGCTGTGCGGTAAAGGTGAATACTCAGTATGACCGTAAAACTACCTTCGATCATTACCAAAAATTCTGCTGGTTTGAGAACTGTGAGTTTACTATTGATGGTCCGGCGTATCTAAATAAAGACAGTGCTAGCATACAAAGTTTTCAAGCCGCTATTGTAGAGGAACTGGAGCGAAAAGGGTATCAGTACGATCCTAACAACCCGGATTTTTTATTGCACATGCATATTGTGGTAGAGGAGCAGGAGGGCGTATTGAGTTCCCCTTATAGTTCCGGTGATGCGGAGGCATGGCAAGGAGCGTTTCCATTCGAAGCCTGGGAAAACAAAACCTACACTTATTTGAAAGGGTCATTGCTGATTGACATTGCTGATGCAGCTGAGTCGAAAATGGTATGGCGCTCAGATGCGGTTGAGTATCTGGATCTCACCTCCGACATTACCGATACCAGACTCCGAAAAGGAGTTCGACGGGCACTCAGGGATTTTCCGCCTGATAATTAGAAAGAAGTTTTTTCTCTTAGGAGGATTCCAAGTAACTGCGGTATACCGGCAATTGCTGGTTCAGCAGGTCCACTGCAGCTTGACAAATTGTGGTGGCACCTGAGATACCATCGATCACTACATCTCCTTTAGCTTTGATCTGGCTGTCCCAGGGGGTAAGTTCAAAATTATCCTCAGTAAAAGTAAGCGCCGCTCCAACCAGCTGCTGACGGAACTTTTCAGTATTTCCTTTTAGTTTGGCAATTTCTGAACCCTTAGGAAATTGGATATCGATCAGGGTCAAGGTTTGCTTGTCCAGCAGTACTTGGGCCCAGGCCTTTTTATCTTTAAGTAACAAAACCACTTGGTCAGTATCCTTAACCTCAAACACTGGGTGTGGCCCCGACTCACCTTCTAACCTTCCAAGGTAGGCATCAATAGCCGCTAAATCCGATACGGGTTTGGTACTACCTTGTTCGTCTATCAATATGCAATTAAAAATTTCATTGAAGTTATGGTAGGCGCTGTAAGATGGTTTTACCAGCTTCCCCAGCTGCAGCATTACTGGAGTATATAAATCCTCCTCAACCGCTGCAGGTGCATCGGTCACGGGTGTTGTATCTGGTTTTTCAGATTGGCCACAGGCCGCTATCATTAGTAAAGTATTAAAGCATATAATCCTGATTATCATGTCATTAACCCAATTTTATCGAAACACTTTTAATAAAGAAACACTACTTCAAAGGTTGGTTGATTAAGTATAGAAAAACATGATGGTGCTAACCATATGAGTTGATTCTTGTCACAAATTTCAATATCTAGTAAGAAAACCAAGGAATGACAATCGATCGTATAAAACCGTTAAATGCCAGGGTGGGTATCTTGGGGGTTGGTCACAAAACCTATTGGGATCAGTTTGAGGGATTGCTGGAGCAGTTACACCAAAAATTGAATGTCTTAAAATCAATGCTGGAAACGCACCAGGTGGAGGTGGTTGAGTTTGGTATGTCCGATTGCTCCGAAACTGCCTATGCCATCGCACCCAGGATAAATCAGTCAGGTATCGATTTATTATTTATCGACATGGTGACCTATGCTTCATCAAGTTCGATTGCGGTCATATTCAAACAGGTAGCTGCTCCTATGGTATTGGTAGCTTTACAACCGGAAAAGGCCATGGACTATGATCAAGCCACTACTCACATGCAGCTGCTAAACGATGATATCTGTGCCATACCAGAGTTTGTCAATGTAGCCATTAGGATGGGTAGATCAGTGCCCCATCTGGTGATAGGTACACTGCATGATGATGAACAGGCACAGCAGGAGATTCAGGAATATTGTCAGATTGCCAAAGTGCTTAACAGTTTGAAGACCGCAAG
>JANQPK010000065.1 GCA_028289505.1 Cyclobacteriaceae bacterium | reverse complement strand
GCACCACCGGCTTGATCATTCCCCCAAGTAATGTCATTATTGTGTATTCTTTGGCCAGTGGCGGTGCCTCCATTGGCGCCTTGTTCCTGGCGGGATACTTGCCAGGTATCTTGGTAGGACTCATGCTGATGGTTACTGCTGGGATATATGCATTGCGCCGAAATTATCCAGTGGGTGAACGAATTAAATTCGCTCTGGCATTGAAATATCTTCTGCGTTCATTGCCTAGCTTGTTTTTATTATTTCTCATTATAGGGGGAATCATTTCAGGTATATTCACTCCTACCGAAGCAGCCGCAGTGGCAGTGGTTTATGCCCTAATTCTATCCATGGTAATCTATCGAGAAATTAGCATTTCAGATTTGGTACCCATTTTAGTCAATACCTGTAAAACATCTGGGATAGTACTGTTCTTGGTGGCCTGCAGTATAGGTATGTCCTGGGTCATGGCCTACGAAGACCTCCCACAGAATTTAAGCATTTGGATGTTGTCCTTTAGTGATAATCCCATCATTATATTACTGCTGATCAATTTAATCTTACTATTTGTTGGTGTATTTATGGACATCACTCCGGCGGTGCTAATATTCACTCCCATATTCCTACCAATAGTCCAGGAATTGGGAATTAATGAGATCCATTTTGGAATAATTATGGTCTTCAATTTATGTATCGGACTATGTACTCCGCCAGTGGGTTCGGTGCTGTTCGTGGGATGTTCCATAGCCAATCTCAAAATAACACAGGTAATAAAACCACTGATACCCTTATTTGTGGCCATGATCATAGCGCTGATGCTGGTAACATTTATCCCAGGCTTGAGCCTCTGGCTGCCCGAATTATTTGGACTTTAATTGTATACGCTGCATATGAAACTTTACAAGCAAGGTAATAACGCGTTTATTCAAAAAGATGACCTGTTTTACACACATTCTGTGGATCACTGGGATCACTTGATCAATCGAGACAATCTATATGGATTTCTCAGCGAGTTAATTAAACCTTTGACACCGATTCAGTTGGATACGAATGCTCTGGATATTACCGATCCTCCCATGGAAAACCAGGAGATTTGGGCTGCAGGGGTTACTTATCTTAAGAGCAAAACTGCTCGAATGGAGGAAGCCAAGCAAGCCGGCGGGGATCAGTTCTATGACAAAGTTTATGACGCACCCCGTCCAGAACTATTTTTCAAAGCTACCAAGTACAGAACTTCAGGTCATGGGGGAATGGTACATATCCGTAAGGATTCAGAATGGGATGTCCCGGAGCCGGAGTTGGCGTTGTTTGTCAACAGCCAGGGTTCAATTCAGGGCTATAGTATTGGGAATGACATGAGCAGTCGTAGTATTGAAGGGGAAAACCCGCTTTATTTACCCCAAGCTAAAGTCTATGACCGATGTGCTGCACTGGGTCCCTGTCTGTACGTCCCAGCTGATCCGATATCACCTACTGCTCGTATTGATCTCAGTATTCACAGAAACGACCAATTAATGTATCAGGATAGTGTGGGCATTGATCGCATGAAGCGGACTCATGTCGAGTTAGTACATTATCTGTTTCTGGAATGCACCTTTCCAAATGGGGTATTCCTGATGACAGGTACTTGTTTAGTGCCCCCCACCCAGTTCACTTTGAAACCGCAAGATGTTATCACCATATCTATAGAGCATATTGGTACCCTGGTGAATACGGTTGACCAAAAATAATTAACGGGTCAGGGCCATCCCACAATAGGAGTTTAAACTATCCAGTGCCGCCGGTACCCGAAGACGGTGCGCTTCCATAAAATTTGCACAGGATATTTCCCTCAAGTCTAGGGCTTGTGCAGAAACCGCTTTGATATAGTGGGCCATCCCCACGTCTTGCCTGATACCCAAGAAGCGGTCAATTTGAGTAATGGCCTTCTCATGCTGGCCCAGTTTCTGGTAGCAGTAGGCACCAGCCAACACCGCCTCATGATTATTAGGGTTATGATCGGATAAGGTTTGAAAATGCATCAACGCTCGGTCAAATCTGGCAAAAACGAACAAGTCCATCTCACCCATTCTGTAAGTGGCACTATCGAATCTAGGTAAAAGTGTGGTAGCATCGTAAAACCTCTGATAGGCTTTTTCGTGTTCTCCCTGAAAAGAATCAACTTTCCCTTCCAGAAATAAAAGTCTTGCATTAATACTGTCCGAAGGCTCTGCGCGATATGCCTTTTCAATGTGTTTTCGTGTTTGTGTCAAATCCTGGTGCTGACTAAAGGTAATCTCTGCCATTAACAGATGAGCTGCGGCCAAGTAGGGATTAAGCGGATTGATAGACTCCTTTAGGTTAAAAAAAGCTGAGCTGTATCTCTTATTCTGATAGTTGACTAAGCCGCGATGGAAATCGTATTCAGCGTTATACTTGGTCAAGAAAATGGTGGTGATTGCTACCACCACTAAAATAGCAGCTATTGAAAGCCCACCCATGATACGCACTTGGGGTGAAAAGGTAACTTGATTTCGGCGAAAATACTGGTTTACTGGTGAAGACTGTCGACTCCGATATCGGTTCCAGGATTGTCGGCGCTGCTGATTCCGTTGTATATTGGTGACCACGTGTGCGTAGCGCCCATATCGAAGTTTTAGGTCATATCGACTCTTCTTGGCAGGATCTGAAAGGGTCATGTAGGCTTCAGAGATTTTCTTAAATCGTTCGGCAGCCTGTTGGTCATCGGGATTTTTATCCGGGTGGTATTTTTTTGCCAGGTTATGGAAAGCTTTTTGAATGGCTTTGGTGTCTGCCTGATATTCGATTCCCAATAACTTGTAGTAGTCTTCTACCATTGATCCCGATGTATTATTGGTTTAACGATAAATCTACATAAATCATTCGCCAACCAACATAAATTTCTTACCAGGTAATGCTTTAATGTGTCCCTTGATTTCCAAGTTCAACAAGTAGCAGGCCATCTTGTTTATGGGTATTTGTGTCATCCTACACAGTTGATCGATTCCTATCCCCGATTGATGCCTACTCATTATGTTCAATAATTGTGATTCAATAGTAGGGAGGGTGTTGGTGAAGTTCTTTTTCGGATGCTGCTCCCAACCGAGATGATCTACTATATCCTTGCTTCTACTCAAGAGCAG
>JANQPK010000064.1 GCA_028289505.1 Cyclobacteriaceae bacterium | reverse complement strand
CAGCAGTTGCACCTGCTCTACCTCCATTAACTTACCCTGGTAATCTTGCACCACCCCTTCAAGCTGGTTAAGCTGACCGCTGTAATGCTCCACCCATTGCAGTTCTTCTTTGTCGGTAATTTTGGCGGTATACTCCTTCAACAATTCATTGACCTTTCCCAATTGTTCCTTGTACTGGTCCGAGTTTAGATCTGAGAACTTTTCTCCCAGCAGCTTGTCTGTTTCCAGGTTGGCAATAGAATCCAGGCCACCAACTTTTTGGGTAAGCTTATCGGCAGCTTGAGATTGCCACTGGTCTATTTGTTCCTGCAGCAAATTGGCTTTGACCTGAATCAAGCTATCGATCTGATCTAAATAAAAGGCCGGTAAATCAGCCAAGCTGTCCGCCTGACGTTGGCGGTCTTGCACCCATTGGGAGTTGGCCTGCAGGCTATCGCCAAAGTGATTGACATAGTTAGTTAGATCTGCAATAGAGTCCAGTGTTTGCAGGATTTGGGACTGGTGCAATAGGGTGTCCGGCAGCTGCAATGGGGTTTGGATTTGCAGGGAGTCTTGGGCCATGAGGGTGTGGCCAAAGAGAATGACTAATATAGTGTATAAGTATTTGATAGTGTGCTGGTTGCGAGTTTATAAATATACAAAAATTTGGGATTGAATGCTAGATTAGAAATGAACAATTCAATTGTTTTTATGGAATAGAAGTACAGGATCTTAAGAAAGACAAAACTTGTTCGAAAGGTAACTATGGGAAACTTCAATAGATCACAACCCACATATTTGATTGCTAAAATATTTCTTCGAGGAAAATTTCAAGTTTATCTGTTTTTATCAAGGAAAGAGGATTCGTTTAGCTAGATACTGAATTCGTTATTATTGGAAATTTTGAGAAACTGAAGACGTAAAAATTTTTAACGAACTCGGTATGTGCAAATGATCGGTCAGTTGCAAGATGAGGACAGGAACGTCATCTTTAAAATGATTGATACCATGCTTACTAAAAAGAAGTTCCAGGACTCCTTCCAAAAAAACTACAATATCAAAAAAACCAGGCTGGATGAACCTGGCTAATTATTTTGCTTGTTACTTCAATGGTATTGATAGCGTATCAGATTGATCTAAAGGTCTATTTTTATCCCACAAAACCAGAGCTACAGAATCCTTTGGAAAGTTGGTTAGTAGAGAGCAAACTGTGTAACCTTCAAAAATTTTAATCTGACTTTTTATTCACCTAAATTTGGTATTAAGTTGTTAAACTCATAAATGCAATAAATCATGACGTTTGGACGAAGAATTACCTATGCTAGGAAACAGATAAAATGACTCAATCCGATTTAGGAAAGGCTGTAGGAACCTCCGGTGACACCATAGGAAAGTATGAAAGGGATGAGATCCAACCATCCATCAACACGGCCGCTAAAATTACCGATTCACTAAACCTTACGATTGATTTCCTGGTAACAGATGGTGGGGATCAGAACATTAACAATGATGCTCTTAAAAGGTTAAAGCTCCTAGAAAAACTGACACCAAAAGATAAGGATCAAAACCGTGCGCTAATGGACGCTTTCTTTGCTAAACACAAGGTGGATTCGCTTCTGCAATAACTCTGTTAAATTTCTTTTCTTACTAACTCATTTAATGCTAACTCAGCTAGATCAAAAAGGGTTTTATTCTCATATCTTATCTCAAACTCTTGGGCAAGACATTCAAACATGGTGTCATGAAATGTAAAAATGTAATGTTTAAAGGGTTTAAATTTCGAAGGGCTATGGTAAGGATGTACCTTATCAATCTTCTTCAATTCTTCTAACCAAGCTGAGTTTTCTACCCAAAAACCAGAGTTATATTTTAATCCATGCTGGTAATATGGATGTCCCGATAATGTCTCGTTACCAGGATAACCAAACCTAGATGCTAAACAAACACCAAATCGAGCAATTGCAACTATTCCCGTATCTAATACGTCTCTCGACTCAATTTCACTACTAACCTGCTCTGCTTCATCGCCAGCGTAAAACAATAAATACAACTCAGTTTCACTTGATATCGTTTTCGGTATTGGAGCACCTGGATCAATGCTAATACCATCAATTTGATGCAACTTCATGTTTCGATTATGTATTGAGGTGGTACTGCATCGGATAACCAAATGCCTTCATTTTCCTTGTAAAACTTTATTCCTTCTTTGTGTGCTTTTTGAGACTCAATCTGTAAGACCTTAATTTTTTTTGAGATTCTTCTGGAAGCAACTCCGACAGCATCATCCACATTCTGAGAAAGGTGTACATACTGACGTTTCATGGGCAATATCCCCTTATCAAGGATATTTGTCAACTTGTCGTAGGTTGTTCCATGAAATAAAAATTCCGGAGGCGATGATTCCACTTTTCTCAGCTTTCCTTCCAATGAATGACCATAAAGTGCCCTGATCTTACCTTGCTCAATCTGGTGCCGTTTTTTATTAGAACTAGCTATCATCCCAACCAAATCCTCCTTGGACAAGCTACTCCATTCAGGTGATTTATTCCGTAATGAAAATAGTAATTCATCAACATCAACCCAGCCTTCATTATCTAATTCAAGATCATAAAGGCTTGGGTCATGTCGCAAAGCATGTGATACTATTCTACTCAGTTTTAAATAATCCACTTATCTTAAAATAATATTCGTGTTAGATTGACGAATCGTTTGCACTCCTTCATTTGTCAATTTGTTTCTTTGTAGCTGTCCTGTTAAAAATTCTTCTGCCTTTCGTTGACCCGTTCTATTGACTACCCTCCAATGATTCCTAGAAACTCCTGCTCTAATCAAAGCGGCTGAGGATCTAGTGTTTAATATCAAAGTTTGACCATCACGTACAATAACACTTATTGGTACATCCGATGGACTTAATTTTCCTGATCTTATCATGGAAGCAACATCATCAACAGTTTTTCCTGCAAAGTTTCCTCCGAGACTAAATGCATTATTGAATGTTTTCTGCGCAAAATTTGCATTATTGATATTTGCCACAGCTCTGGCTCCAGAGCCCATCCCTCCAGACTGCTCAACTCCGCCGGCTAAAGCTAAGATGGCAGCAACATTGTCCGGGTTGAAAGTGGCCATCATGGCTTCTACATCAGCCAATTGGTTTTGCATATCCATCATGTTTCCAAACGTGAGCCGATCAAAAACTCCAACCTTCTGAATATCAAAGTGCCTGCTCCCTAAGACAACTATGGTAAAGTCATTATTATATATTCCAACATCCGCATCATATCCAAAAGACTGATCTGCATTTCGGTAGACGTCATATTGTGAGTCTTTCGGACAAGTCGGACAGATACCCCCTGTTGGATCAATACCAATGATCGGGTTGTTACCGATTCCCACATAAGGAGAGTAGAACTGCCTGGCTGGATCAATCGAGATAAACCGACCTATAATAAGGTCATACATCCTCAACTCAAAACTATTCCATCCCGTTTCATCATCCTTTTCTGCATATTCTCCCTGATAGCCAAACCGGTAGACACTTCCTGCCTCACGTAAAACTGATCCATAAGGATAATAATCTGCATACCGAGTTACCTCAACTGCCCCGCTATAATTAACGGTTAAGTTATCAAAAAACGCGTTGTCATCAGCAGCGGCTTCCTGAGAAGTATACACGTAGATATAGCCATTTTCAGGTACGTTAACAGTTATTTGCAACAACTGATGGGCTGAAGCTATACCCTGATAGCTTTCGTCCAGCCAGGCATAACCAAAATCAATGGGCTCATAGTTCTGGTTGAATAACAGGTAATTTAAATAAGCCCCGGGGGTACCACTGCGGCTACCTCCGGCGAATAGACCCAAGGCATCCGCATCCAAAATGGCATCGGTCAGGGAGAGCCCCTCCTGCACAATGGGGTCACCAAAGGCCGAACCTAAGGCAGAAGCCAGTATACTCCCTGTCACAATACCAGGATTGGCGGTATTGTCCAAGAAGTCGTATTTACCATGTACTTGCATGGTGACGGTACTGCCTTTTTGCACCGCAATAGTGGTAGCTGGGCCAATCACCCGGTTTTCCGCACCATTGAGCCTGGCAGATGCGACGTCCTCATAGGCATAGTTGGCATCAATTTGGCGAGTGGCATCCACATTGTCAAACAGGATCTCCTCCACTGCTGCCACAGCTGCCTCCATAGTAGCAGTAATAGTTTCATCCATGGATTTCACCAGGGCTCGCACATTACTGAGATGATCGGTTAGTTCATATATCTCCTCCGACTCTTGCGGATAATAGGTTCCGATCTTGTTGGAGGCATAAATGGGTATTTCTTTTTGTACCAAATCTGCGTTGGCGTCGGCTTTTTCATAGATGGCCACAATATTGCCGCTGGCATCCCGCACATACCAATTTTCCAATCCCTGGTCATTGATCTTGCTTACCCTAAAACCCCTGTCGTCATAATCAAAGTTCACCTTGGCCTGGGTATGGGCGGCGTCGGTGAACAGGCCGGTGGTTTTACCGGTCACGTCATAACCCACATATTGATTACTGGCGTCGGGCAAGGTCTGTTGCACCATTTGCCCAATGGCGTTGTATTGGTAACTGTTGTAATTGGTCACCGATTGCAGCTGGTTGGACAAACTGTTGTAGGTGTAACTAAAATCGTGCAACAAGCTGCCGTCTTTATCATATCGTCGCAGGCTGTTGATATTGCCATTTAAATCGTAGGCCAGGTTGTTAAGGGCATATCGATTACCGGCGGAAACGAAGTTGTTGGTGGGCAAGTCCACGGTGCCCCAGCTAGCGCCGGTTAGTTGATATTTATGGTCATAGTTAAAGGCATAGGCGTTCATTACACCGACATCCTCGCTAACTCCCAAAGGTTTGGTGGTTTGCCAGCTCATGGCCTGAATATTGCCGCCATAGTAGGGCTGGTAGGTGCTCTCATTCAATCCCAGGTCCAGATATTGATTGAGTCCGTTGGACTGCCGCTGATAATCTCCACTGAAATATTGCAATACCATACCAAAGGCATCAGGTCCAAAGCCATTATTAAACCCATCACTGCCTGGGTCCTTTAATTGATCCTGGTGATTGATGCATTTTAACCAGCCCTGTATGGTATAGACGTAATCAAGGCCCTGTAGACTGCCAGCTAGCTCGGTTCTCTTCAGGGGGCCATGGTAGTAATATTGATACTGGGCCTGGTTTACACGATTGCTGCCATCGGTGCTGGTTTCTACCGTACTTAATCGCTGGTCCGCGTCATAAGTATAATGATGGTAGTAGGCTTCTTCCGGAACGTTCTTTTGAAACGCCACCTGGGTAACATTGCCTAGGAAATCATAGGTATAATCCAGGGTGACGAACTTGCTCAAATCTTTCAGGTGCTGTATCATCCAAGTCAACCGGCCCAGTTCATCGTAACTGTACCAGGATTGCACTTCTTCATTATCCGTGGTGGATACCGCCCCCAGCAGGTATTGCTGGGTGTACCCACTCAATCCGGGTTCATTACTGTAGCCAACCCCCGGCAAGTCATAAAAAGTCATCACCCAATCCGCACGGGAACCACCTGACAGTCCGCCTTGTGAACCAGTTTGCTCCAGGATGGCTTCCATCTGGGGAGTGCCAAAACCGATGCTTCCTCCGGTATACTCTCCGCTTTCCACCGGGCGCCCCGACCGGTCATAGTGGGTGTAGGAAAATCGGCCATTGGTGGCCTGATCTGCATTTTGAGAGAAACGAATGGATCCGTCTTTACGGTACAGGTAATTGGTTGTACCGGCATCGGTTTCGGTGGTGGCTTCCAGGCGCCCCTGGTGATCGTATTGATAAGTTTGTACGAAAGTCAACCCGCTGACAGCGGCTGGTACCCCGTTGGCTATTACCTCATGCACGCCGTTGGGCGCTATGCTTAAAATCAATCGATCCAGGTCATCGTAAAAATTGTAGCTGATATCGCCGAAGCTATTGGTGTAATTAGCGGTAGCGGTACCTGCAGAGACATCGACCCGGTAAAAGCCCGGACCAATACTTCCCAGGTTGGTCAGCTGCTCCTCATTGATAATGTTGGTGACCACCGCGGAGCCTCCGCTCACGCTGGCATTGGGACTTCCTTCCAACACATAGAAATAATGAATATCGGTCACCGATACCGTATTATTGATAGTAAGGGCATCTCCCGCCAACGCGCTCATCAAGATGTTACCTTGCCGATCGGTAAAGGTTATGGCAGTTAATCCATCCGGGTCGGTAGTTACCTGTTGTACCGCCTCATCCATCAATTGCGAAGGCAGCCCGCTGATCCCAGTCACCAGCTCACGCAGGGCCATGTACTGGTCCAGTTCATCCTCAACCCCGAAAACACCTGCTACTGTTTCATGACCTGAACCAATATGGTGTTGATTGCCGGGGATAGTAGACATCTTGGCCTCACTACTTCCATCTTCATAAAATTCGGTATGACTAAAGGGATAAAAAGAGGTGGCCACATAAGGTTCCAGCACATTTTTGTCGCTATAGTACCAGCCTAAAGTGCCAATTTGCGAATGACCTACCGCCACCGGGGCGTCGGAGGCAAATGGGACATCGGATATGAAGACATGGTAGTTTGATAACCTACTTTCGGAGCCATCGGTACGGTTCCATACCTTTATGCTTTCTATTTCAGCTACTTCCCCTAGATCTACTTCCCACCAGGCACTGGCTTCATCTTGAGTATGAGAAATACTGGCACCTGGTCCCCAAGGTCCTCCGGATCCATCAGTATCGCCATTTATGGCCAGTACCGCTACCCCATCCCCATAGGTACTCGATTGAGTGGCTAACCCATTAACTGCCAGGTTAAAGCCACAGCCTGCTGGCGTACTCACCTGGAAACTCTGCTCCAAGTAGGCAGCGGCATTATAATTGGCATCTCCTGATTGACTGGCCCTAACGGTAATGGTTCCTCCCACCCCATCAAGGGTTAACAACTGGTTATTCACTCCGGATAAGGAAGCAGGACCTGAAACAATACTAAAGGTAACCGGTAGATTTGAGGAGGAAGTCGCTAAAACGGTAAATGGGTCGCTGGTAGCAAGTATGTCCGGCAATGGATCAAAAGTAATGGTTTGATCAAGTTGGCTAGAAATACACCCTATTACCTCCACCTCAGCCATATGAAGATTGTTCGAGCCTACGAGTTGTATCCTTACATATCTACCCGACCGGTTGATATTGACTGCGGTGGGAGAGGCAGCCTCTGTAGTTTGCAAGAAATCTGAAACCCCCACCTGGTTGACAGTGACTAAGGGGTCAGTACTGGTAAAGGGGACATCCGATACGAAGACATGGTAGTTTGTTAATCTCCCGGCACAGCAATCCGTACGGTTCCAAACGTTTATGCTTTGTATCTGAGCTACATCTCCAAGATCTACTTCCCACCATGCATTCGCATCTTTTTGAGTATGAGAAATACTGGCACCGGGCTCCCAAGGTCCTCCAGATCCATCAGTATCGCCATTTATGGCCAGTGAGGCCAAGCCATCCCCATAGGTACTGGATTGGGTGGCCGACCCATTAACCGCCAGGTTGGTATTGGTACAGGCACTTGGTGCGCTCACCTGGAAACTCTGCTCGACATCAGCAGCGGCATTATTAGTGGCATCTCCTAACTGACTGGCTCTAATGGTAATGGCGCCTTCCACTCCATCCAAGGTTAGCAACTGGTTATTCACTCCTGATAGGGAAGCAGGGCCTGAAACAACACTTAAGCTGACCGGTAGGCCGGAGGAGGCGGTCGCTAATAGAGTAAATGGATCGCTAGTGCTGAGTACATCAGGCAAAGGATCAAAAGTAATGGTTTGATCGAGTTTGTTAGTAATACATCCAATAACTTCCACCTCAGCCATATGAAGAAAATTCGAACCTGAGAGTTGTATTCTCACGTATCTACCCGACCGATTGATATTGACTGCAGTGGGAGAGGCAGCCGCAGCAGTTTGGAAGAAATCCGAAACTCCCGCCTGGTTGACAGTTGCTGCGGGATCGGTACTGGTGAAAGGGACATCAGATACGAAAATATGATAGTTTGATAACCTCCCAGTAGAGCCATCGGTGCGGTTCCAAACGTTTATACTTTGTATTTCAGCTATATCCCCAAGATCAACTTCCCACCAGGCATTGGTATCATTTTGAGTATGAGAAATAGTGGCACCGGGCTCCCAAGGTCCTCCGGATCCATCGGTATCGCCATTTATGGCAAGTGTAGCTAAGCCATCTCCATAGGTGCTCGATTGGGTAGCCGACCCATTAACTGCCAGGTTGGTATTATTGCAGACCCCAGGGTCGATCACCTGAAAACTCAGATCCACATCAGCAGCCGCATTATAGGTGGCATCTCCCAATTGACTCGCTCTTATGATAATGGTTCCTTCCACTCCATCCAGGGTGACCAGCTGGTTGTTCACTCCGGATAAGGAGGCAGGTCCTGACACCAAACTTAAGGTGACCGGTAAACCGGAGGAGGCGGTCGCTGCAATAGTAAATGGGTCATTTGTGGTAAGCTTATCAGTCAATGGGTCAAAAGCAATGGTTTGATCCAGTTGGTTAGAAGTACACCCAATAACCTGTAACTCAGCCATATTGAGGATTCCTGTACCCTGCAATTGGATTCTAACAAATCTTCCCGTGCGGTCCACCGGAATGGTGGTGGGAGTAGCCGCCACATCACTTTGGAACAGGTCCGAGACCCCCGGTTGGTTGCCAATATCTACCGGATCCGAACTGGCACTTGGTTGAAAATCCTGATAATCATAAGGCTGTTCATCCAAAGTGTTGGTGACAAAATCTGGTTTATACCCAAATTCTGTGGAGTAAGCGGGAGCCGGAAGGGTATTTACCGCAGCCCTTCGATATTGATCGTATACCGGTTGGATGGCCAGCACATCTTGGCTGGTGTAAGCCTTGGTC